>CAYGOH010000001.1:0-7669 GCA_964351385.1 uncultured Sphingobium sp.
TGCCTGCGCCAACGCCGAATACTATCAATCCTGCGGGCCCTGGAGCAGGGGCGGCGGCGCTGGAAAACAATCCCAGCGTATACTGCGCATTCCCCTGAACATTGGTGCCGCTGACTATATAATAATAATCTCCAGCCGCGAGGCCGGGATAGGCAGCGCTGGTTGAGCTGCCGGATGGCGTCGAAAGCGGCCCGCCGGTTGCCGCGCCGCCACTGGTATATAACTGCGCGACGAGACCGGTAACTTTCGTCGATTGATTTAAAACAGCGTAGGTAGAGGAGAGTGTATCCTGCAAAATACTGAAATTAATCGTATCGGACTGGTTATTATTGCCCAACTGTCCACTGTAAGACAAATTTCCGTTGGCAGGAATGGTGCCAAGATTGATGATTTCCGCCGACACCGGCGCGGACGCCAAGGCAGCAAATATACATCCTATGGCAAGAAGCCTTATTTTCATCGCTGCCAACCCCTCAATTCGTGTGGAGACGTGCAAAATGATCTAATTCTTAAGTAATATACTGCAGCGCAATAAAAATTCCAACCAATTATTAACTGTGAGCCCGCTTTCATATTGTTTGATTAGTTATTCAAATCAAACAATATTCTGGAGAAACATCCGGAATGGAGTAAAATTTATGTAAAAATGTGCCGCCACCAAGAATCGGTGGCGTGGCAAACCTTGCCCCGGCCTGGTTGTGTTGCGCTTGCGATATCCATGTTGCGTGAGCGGCGCGGCCGCGGGAATCAAAACACTCTCCGGTAATGGAGCGGACGCTTTCCGCGAGAATGCCTCAGGCGCCCGCTCCCCGTATCGCCTGTACGGCTGGCTCGCAGATAATCTCGCATGCTGGGCGCGGGAAGGCGTGCGGCAACCACCCCGAGAAGCCCGATCAATACGAGCATCACCGTGTTCGTGGCTTCGAACGATGTGAACGAAATGACGTACAGCAGCAAATAGAAGGGCGCCGATTGAAGGGAGGTTCTAGGCCGCGTGCCATTGAAGAAGGCAAATCCGATTACCCGGAATGAGACAAACGCAAGATAGCCTAACGCAATAAAAATTCCGACCAGGCCGCCTTCCACGGGGACGCGGTGTATTTCTCCATGGACCCCCATGGATAAACCTGCTTCTGCTCCAAATCTACGCCGTGACCAATCATGGTAGCCTGTCGCGCCGATGCCGAAAATAGGGTTTTCGGCAAAAATTCTGGCGGCATTGTCGTTAACAAAAGTCCTAATGAGGTCGCTTTGCTGGCCAATATTCTCTACTGTGAAGAAATATCTCGATGGCAGCTGATCGTGCTCAGCGAGTGCGGCATCCATTTTCTTGTCGATAAACCCTCCGTCGATTCCGGTGATGTAGATGGAGGAGGCGATGGCAACCAGCGCAGCCGCCGCGAAAACTTTCCTTCGCAGGGTTAAAGTGGAAAAGGCGGCAATTATGATAAAAAGAAGCAGCGCTTTTCGCTCGCCGCTTGCGCCGATGAGGAAGAAAAGAATCAATGAAATTATTATAAGTGGGAACTTTTTCTCTTCAATATAATCTTTTAATGAGAAAAGAATAAAAACGGAAAGTGAAAAAACAAACTTAGTATCGTAAAGATCTTTCCAGATCAGGTATCTTCCATTAAATATGTGATAAAAAATTGTTATTGAAAATATCAATGATGATACTATTCCAATAACTATCAATAATCTTGTCATTGATCTTTCATTCAATTGGAAGCTATATAAAAATATTCCCAGAAGACCCGATGAAATTATGATAAATTGAATAGTCCTGATAACTCCATCGCCAAATGATACCATGAAAGCGGTAACCGTAGTATCTGCAATATACAATATGGTCAGTATGAGGGTGATATTTATCAAATGAATATTGTTTCTGAATAATATCAAGCCAACTGAAAAAATAAGGAATGTTACCACTCCAAGCGTAAAGAGCTTGAAGCAGGCAGAAACAAGAAAAACGGCAAGGGCGCCGATGAAAAGAATTTCATATATATGATCGGTAGACGGGCGCCCGCGGCGGTGAAAAAAGTCCAGCGCTTTGGTGGGGCGGCGGGGCTGATCGCTAGTCTGTCCTAAAGCCATCACGCGCCTCCGCAATGCTAACCAGTTGATTTTAGGTATTCAAGTAATCAGGCGGACTATGGATCAATCGACCGTGCACGAAACAACTATGGTCCTGCGCGAAAATTGGCAACAGTTATAGATATTTCAGGTCTTCCTTCCAGCTCTCTGGAAGTATGCCCCCTGTCCGCTCATATAGATACCGGTAGCTTTCCGCATGAAATTTTACGAGGAATTCCCGGTCGTCACCGGAAAATTGTTGTTTCTTCTTTGTTTCCTTGGGTCGCAGATTGATGTTCGGTTGTATATATCGCACATTAATATGGGCGCAGATTTTACTTACTTCCTGTTGCACCATGCCGGGATCGAATAATGATTCATAAAAGCTTATAAGCAAACGATCTGGGCCGACTGCCTTTTCGACTTCTTCGATCGTGCGCTTATAGTTGCCCCGGTATTTGTACAAAATATGTCTTGAGGCACGAGATACATTGGCGGTTCGGTAGAGGCGGTGCATACCCTTGTTGCGGTCCATGCTCAGCTGAGATCGGAATCGCTCGACCGGATTCCGCATCAGCAGGATGAATTTGCAGCCGGGAAGGCACTTGTCGATATAGGCAAATCCCTTGGCGTTGAGATCCGTATAGTTCGGCGTGATCTCACCGGCGGCCGATTTGCCTTCGGCGCCCAAGTCAAGAAACTCCCTGTAGGCCTTGTCGCTCCGCATGCAGGTTTGCAAATACAGCTTTTGCGCGGCTTCCGATTGCTGAAAAGTCTGCAGGCTGTTCTCGGGGCCATATTTTGTCAAATCTATCTGGCGCCTTCGCAGCCAGAGGCGCCAATTGTCGCTGGCATTGCGCCAAAGCAATTTGGAATCAAAATAATGCATTTCCTTATAGGGAGACATATATACGTCGGGATGAGAATAGAAATATTCTGAAAGCCATGTTGTTCCAGCTTTTTGCGCGCCTATTCCAACAAAATATGTGATAGTGTTTTTGCCAATCATATTATTTATTGACCTTCTATCATCAATAATGATCAGATATAATATACAAAAAATATATATATATTTGTATATGCGCTCATTCGATGTGGAATCATGTGTGTAATCGAAATGGCCAAGGCTATTGTTTCATCTTCGAACCAAGGAGGCAATGTCTTGAGAGAATTTCGCGTAGCGTCGCTGGATCCTTGATAATGAAAAAGAATTTTGGCTGGTATCCAGCCCTGCCCGCTGCATCTCGGCAAGCTGAACTGGATTATCCATCAACTCGGCGATGTTTTCAGCAATTTCGAGGGGATCGCCGCGATCCAGAAACCGGGCTTTTGCAGGCAGGCCATAATCTTTCAAACCTCCAACCCGCGTTGTAACGATAGCCATGCCTTGGCTCATTGCCTCAAGGGCGGCAATACAGAGTCCTTCGTGCTTGCTCGTGACCAGAAAAACGTCGGCGGGCGCCTTCATCCACTTGGCGTCAAACCCACGAAAAGAGACCCTTTCGCTCAGGCCATATTCCAGCGCGAGCTGCTTGCATCGTTCCAGAAGGGGCCCTTCGCCATAAAGGTGAAGCTCCACGGCGCGTCCCCTGTCCTGCAGGATACGGATCGCTTCGATCATCGCCATCTGGTTCTTGACGGCTGTAAATCGCGCAGCGCTTACAATGGTGAAAGGGGTGGCGGCCTCCGGCAGAATCGGCCTGTGGCGCGTAGCATCCTGAAACGAAGCAAGCGGCAGCGCGACGATGCGCGCGGGATTTCTGGCATACAGCCGTGACGCCACCTCCTGTGCGGTGACATCGCAATCGGCCAGCAACCAATCGACCCGTCGCGAGGTCCAGCGGAATAACCTTTCATAGATGCTTTTCGCCAGATGCGTGTTGTGCTCGAATGACGCCACCGTCAGTCGGGGGCAGAGAAAGGCGGCGATCCGCCCCGCGATATTGGCCTGCGGCAGAGACAGAATGACCAGGTCGGGCTTCATCTTCATCATCGCCCACCAGAAACCCGGTACCGCCAGCATCCACTGCCAGCCGGACATGGATTTGCTGGAGAACAAATGCGCGACAGTCGCGCCCTGGGATTTTATTTCTTCGACATAGCCCCCTTCATCGGCAATGATCGATAGCAGCCTTACGTCGCATCCAGCAAATGCGCCGTGTTCAAGCAAGTGAAGAACACCTCTTTCCGCACCGCCTCGCTTGAAGCCATTGATGAGATACAGCACGCGAGGCTTGCGCTCGTTCTGGCTGGATTCATGGGCCATCGGTAGCGGCCAGGGCTTCGACACGAGATTTCAGGGCGGTTTTGAGCAGCAGGCCGGCAAGCGCCTTCGGGAGGCGCGGCAGCATCCAGCCAAACCAGTTCGCAGCGGAAAATGGCCGGAGCCGGCACGCCAGGGACGACAATGCACGCGCTTGCGCAATATCGCTCAGCAAGAAGCGTTGGTTACCGAGTTTACGTGCGCGCTCCGCCAATCTGCGCGGGACGTAAGGGAGCAAGGCAGGGTTGTCGGCTGCTGCCTTGAATGCGACAAAGGCATGCCACGCCATCAGGTCCTTTCTCGCGCCTGTGATGCTCTTGGGCCGGTTCCGCTTATACAATAAGGGCGTGTCGACATACGCAAAGCGCGTTACGCGGGCCAATCTGAGAAAGAAATCGGTGTCTTCAAAGACCCTGACGGCCGGGTCGAAACCGTGGGATGCGTCATAGGCCGTTCTGCGCATCAGGATCGTAGAGGGTATGATCGGGGGGTCGTTGAGAAAATAGGCGCGTGCCAGGTCGCTCGCGCTGCTGATGTCGCGGGTGGGGGCAATTTGCGCGGCGGCCAGGTTCAAATCCGGGAAAGTGGAAAACACTCCGTAGACCAGACCTATTCCGGGCTGCCTCACCATGATGGGCACCTGGATTTCCAACTTTGCGGGCGTCCAGATGTCGTCACCGTCCAGAATGGCCAGAAACGGGGCGGTCGTCTCTGCTATCGCTTTGCATCTCTGTCCCGGCAGCCCGGTTCCGCCAGGTCCGTAAAGGACGCGAATGCGGGAATCCCACGTTGCGATATCGCGCAATATGGCGAGTGTCGGCGCGTCCGATCCGTCATCGGCTATGATGATTTCGGCGACAAGATCGGCGCGCGTTTGATCGAGCACGCTGCGAACCGCCGCGCCAATATAGGGGCCCTCATTGTAACAGGTGATGATTACCGCAACCAGAGCGTCCAAAACTGCCCCCTTGAAAGCCGATTCCTTGCCGCCGCCAATTCCCGTTTTCCAATGCCGTCAGCATAAAGCGCCAATATCCATGGATGTATCATACCGCGTTACAATGTCGCGTTTGCTATTTTCCGGATTGTTTGGATTTCGGCAAGTTTGTTTCCTTCCAGACGCGGACATAATCAATGTCCATGACTTGAGGCATGGTCCATTTCTTGACGGAGCGATGGTTATTTACCTGAAGTGTGACGAGAAAATAAAAGGGCGTCTTGAAATATTCTGGTCCTGCGGGAATGCGCGCAACCTCCTTGCCATCGAAATACACTGTCAGCGCAGGCTCTCCGTTCAGTTCCGCCCTGCCGCGCAAATCGATCCCATAAGTATGCCAACCAAAATCGGCGATCTCGTCCATGCCGGTATAGTCGCTGGCATGTTTCCGCTTTGCCCGGTCGTGGGCCTGGTTGTGGATCGCATGATGATGTCCGCGCGCATCGCCTATGCCGTAATATTCGATGCCATCGACTTCCAGATGCCCGCGCTGTTTTGGATCGTCTGGGGAGAGCAACCAGAATGCGCCCCAACTGCCATAGGCCCTGGGGAAGCGGATGCGGGCTTCCCAATAGCAGGCGGTGCACACAAAACCTTGCTTTCCTGGGACGATTTTCCTGCCCCGATAGGCTTGCGGGCCGCTTACCGATTGCACGTTGCCGCTGTGATATCCCTTACTGTCCTGATACGCCCGCAAAGACAGCATGCCATCGCGGAAGATATAGGCATAGCCGCCTGCCCGGTCGAACGAACCCAGGCCAACATCGGCATGTTGTTTCGCCCAGAGAATCGGGCCGTTCAAGGACAGCTCCCGGTCAAACTCCTCCCGGTAGATGAGCTTGGCTCCCGCCAGGCTTAGAGGCTTGCCGCGCAGCGCTTCGTCCCAGCCATTTTCCGCATGCGCGGGATATATGGCGAGCAATGCCGCCAGAAGCGGAAGAAAGCGCAGCAGGTGCTTGTGATCACTCATTTCTCATGCCGTTCGATATTGTTGGTAGCAGCGACGCTTACGTCACATGCGATATCAGGTGATGGGTTCGCCGGGCGATCGCATCAATTCCGATATGCGCCTCAGCAAATGTTCGCGCGTTCCTGGACATCTTGCGTTGCTCGTCCTTCGTGAGAGCCAAAGCTCGCTTCATCGCAACGGAAAACGCCGTTGCCGAGCATTCGCGGACAATAAGGCCATTTTCGCCGTCGGTGACGACCTCTTCTACACCGCTGGCGGCATAAACAATCGGGATCACGCCTGCCGACATTGCCTCAAGCAACGCATTGGACTGTCCTTCCCGCCGCGACGCCGAGACGAAGAAATCAGCGGCTGACAGTTCAGGATATACATCATCCAGAAACCCGGCAAAGCGCACGGTCCCTTGCGCTTCTTGCTGGGCGTCAATGGCTTCGAGCCTTTCTTTTTCCGGACCATCGCCGATCAGCACCAGATTGGCCCTCGTGCCGTCTGCCGCAGCCGCTCTTGCTGCATGATACAGGACATCCACATTCTTGTCGGGCAGCATGCGGGCCATGTAGATGAAGCGCGACCCTGAACGGCGCGCCTCCGCCTCAGCGAGAAAATCTACTGACGGCAGTTCCACGCCATTGGGAAATTCTGCGATGCGTGAGTCTTCCACCCCCAGGGATCGCAGCTCTGCTGCGATCTGGGCGCTGTTCGCGACGAACATGGCGACGCGACGGCGCAGCAGGAGTTCCACCCAGCGCCCGTAAAGGAATTTTTTACGGCGCAGCGCGTCGAATTCAGACGCTTCGCCTCCTCCGCCCAGCTTGACAAAAAGGGGTGAGCCCAGGCGCATGGCTGTCAGCGCGGGCGCCAGGGCGTGAAGGCGGGCATGAAACACATAGACGGGAACGCCTTGCCATTGTGCGCGCCTGAACGCCCGTGGCATCCAGAGGCTCCATGCCAGGAAAGAGAAGATGTTGCGCCCGCCCAGATTGGGGTAGGCCCGCACCCTTTTGCGTATGATACGCCCGAAGCCGGTCGTTTCCGTTAGCGGCGCACTGGAAGAAACAGTCGGTGCGACCAGCGTGACATCTATGCCCCGGCGCCCCAAAGCCTCAGCCAATATCTTCGCTTGACGTTCCGCGCCGCCATAGCTGTCGGGAAAGTAGGCGGCGGTGACGAGGATAATGCGCTGGCGCTGCATCTCGATTCCTATAACGCCAAGTGACTGGCGAGCTGAGCGAAGGCATGTGCTCTTGCGCGGTAATCATGCTTTTCGAGATAGTTTTGACGTGCTTTCTTGCCCAGGGCTCCGGTGAGAGCTGGATCAGCCATGAGGCGGAGGATGTTCTGGCGCCACGCAACCAGATTTCCA
>CAYGOH010000001.1:7679-34424 GCA_964351385.1 uncultured Sphingobium sp.
GGGTCGCAAAGCAGCGCGGACTCGCCATCAGATACGACCGCTTCCACGGAAGGCATTCGCGAGGCTATGATCGCGCGTTCGGCTGACATATATTCGATGATCTTGAGCGAAGACATGCTGTCCATGCTCACTGTCGCCGCGCCAGGTGCGCCAAAACCTGTCGAAGCATAGGGTGCCAGGCCAATGCGAAAGCTTTTGAGCGCTGGACCGATATCCCTTGGCGAAACAAATCCTCCGAGGGTTACATTAGGGAGTGCTGACAGTTTGTTCGTAACATCCGGGGCGGAAGCAGGGTCGCCGTAAATGATGAAACGAATATCCGGGAGGCTCTCCGCGAGATCGCAGACATGCTCTATCCCCTTGCCGGGCATGAAACTGCCGGCATAACCGACGTCGTGAATGGGGTTGTCGACGACATCGCCGAAATCGGGCGCTGCGCTGGCGATGGTTTGCACAGCTGCTGCGACACGCGCCATATCGGGATCCAGTTGCGCGGCCAACGCATCGGTCAGCGTTGCGACGGCCAGCATCCCTGCCGGCACTAACGATATGGTTTTTCGCCAATAGCGCCAGTTCGAAAATGTCGGGAGATGCTGGTGCAGCTCCAGGATGGCCGGCTTGCGCATCACGGCCGCCAGCACCGCCACTTGCGGGATTCTGGTAATGAGAATCCCGGTCCGGGATCGGAGTACCGCCGTGCATGCCATTACGGGATAGTAAAACGGGCCGTGCGCGCGTGGGAGCGGGGTCATCGCGATCTGTCCCGGAATGCCGTAATATGCCCGGATCGCTTTCTCGTCATCCCGCCGCCCGGCCCATGCAATCCTGACGGCGTCACCATTGTCGGCAAATCCCTTGCACAAATTCATAACTGCGCCCGAATTGGCAAAGGAATTGGGCAGGCGCTGAGCATATATATAGGTCCAGATAAGCCTGCTCGACATAAGACGGTAACCTATTCGATGCCCCTGATCGCACGGTATTTAGGAGGATTGATCACTTTCGACCGCCATTTTTCGACAAGCATCCCGAGAAAAAGCGACATTTTGGACGGTCTCTTGCCGGATGACCCGACTTGATAACCCAGCGCCGACAGCAGGCCATGCGCATGATGTTCGAATTCTGCGATGGCGCGGTCGCTGAGCTCGGTCTGCCATTTGCTGGCGTTGGAAATGTCGGGCAATTTCCCGACATTCTGATGCTGTCCCGTACGCATCGACAGCGGGAGAAAGCGTATGTCCAGATCCAGTTCGTTAATGCCGCCTATCCTATGGTCAATGCCTATGAAAGCGAACAGTTTGTTGAGGGTGTCGACGGGTTTGGCAATCAGGGTTTCATATTTGACCATGGTGACATCGCCGGGATGCATGACTTGGGTGGCCAGTCCGACACCCACATAGTCCGTCCATTCTCTGGCTGCGGTCCTTGGCGAATTGGGCCCCCACTCAAGCGGCATTATCGAGTTTGCTACGGCACGGCCATCCCTGACCAGGTGAATGAATTTTGATTGCGGGAAAATCGATCTCAACCGGTAAAACTGCCGGATATTGTATGGAGTATGGTCTATCCAATATGCAGGCCTCCCGTTGCAATATGACTGTACAAGCTTTTCGTAGAAATCTCTTTCCGACAGACAGCTCTCATAATCGATTTTGGAGAGGTTCCAGGCTTTATATTGCCAGTCTTGCTCTAACAGGGAAATGAATTGGTTTTTTTCAGAGAAGTCATCCCATTTTCGATGAAATTTGAACCGGGATTCATGTGTTACGCACGCATCTGGAATGCATTGTAAAAGAGTTCCCAATAATGTCGTGCCGCTTCTGGGGCTTCCTCCTATGAAAACCGCATTCAGCGCCATGCGTCGTGCTCCTGAGCGACCCCGAAATCTGTCCTGGAAAGCAGTTTTTGGTTAGCCAAAACAAGCATATGTTGCAACGCGCAATAGGGCGTATCATCCATTGCGAACTATTTTCACAACAATATCGCGTCGCTGTTACAGATAGTGGATAGCAAAATGTTCAAATCCAAATATCTTGCTGCGACGCACCACCGCAATTAATGAGATCTATAGATGATCGGCGGTTGGCAGATGATATACAAATATTCGCATATATTGATGCTTTGCATAATACTCTCTGGTTATTGAGGAATTGGTGTCGAACTCGCCCTCAGCAGGATCAATGTCTGTTCGTTCGATAAAGGGCGTCCTTTGGATAACGTCGGGGGGAATCGCGTCCGTTATCATCAGGGTAGGCGTGGTCGCTGTCCTCGCCCGCGTTCTGGACCCATCGAGCTTTGGCGTCATCAGCGCAATTCTGGTCGTGACCGCCATGGTGGATGTGTTCGGCCAGGTCGGCTTCGCGCCTGCACTCATCCAAAAGAACGAACTGACGCATCACGACGTCTCCACTGCCTTGACCTTCAGCGTGATATTGGGCTTGGTGATTGGCACCGCGATTTTCCTGTTCGCACCGCTGATCGGCGCGTTGTTCAAATTACCGGATCTGGCCGACCCTCTTCGGCTGGTATCGCTGTGTTTCCCGCTGCGTGCGGCAGGCATCATATCGAATGCCCTTATACGCCGCCGCATGAAATTCCGCATCTTGGCGGCAATCGACCTGGGAAGCTATATTCTGGGATACGCAGCAGTTTCCCTCACCTTGGCATTGGCGGGGGCTGGACTTTGGGCGCTGGTCTGGGCACAGGTCGCACAGATCGCGCTTTGCAATCTGGGCTATATCCTTGCCAGTCCCCATCCATTCCGTCTCTCGGTCCATTCGCAATCCGCAAAGGCGTTATTAAGTTTCGGCGGTGGTGTGACGATGGCCCGGATCGGCAATTATATCGGGATGAATGTCGACTATTTCGTGGTCGGGCGCTGGCTGGGGGCTGCGGACCTAGGTTATTATTCCCGTGCCTTTTTCCTGATGCAGCAACCGACCAAACTGATCGGCTCGATTAGCGATCAGGTGTTGTTGCCCGTCTTCTCCGCCTTGAAGGACGAGCCGGGCCGTGTCGTTCAAGGCTACTATACCTGCATGACCGTCATATTCCTGTTGACCGGGCTCGCTTCTGGCCAGCTCTTCATATTGGCCCCCGATTTCGTATTGCTGCTGCTGGGCGCGAAGTGGATGTCGGTGGTCGTTCCTTTTCAGTTTTTCTGTCTTGCTATGCCTTTTCGTATCGCCTGGAAAACCTCTTCAGTGATGATAACGTCCCAAGGTGCCGTGATGCGCCAGTCATTATGGCAATGGAGTTATGCGCTGTTGATATTCGTTGCAGCATATATGGGGCGAGCGTGGGGGATTACCGGCGTGGCCGCAGCCGTAAGCTTGGCAATGATGGTCAACTATGTCGTTGGCATTTGTGTGATCGCCACACTTTATCCGGTCACGCTGTCGAGGGAACTTGCGATCATTTTGAAATGTGCGCTGATTGCCGTATCGGGTGGCGCTGCAACCAGTCTTCTATTTCATATATTGCCGTTGGAAGGCGCAGGGCCCGTCGCACGCTTGAGTGTGTCGGCGGTTATCGGTGGCGCACAATTTCTCCTTATCGCGGCCTTTCTTGAACGGATTTTCCCGAACGAAGGCGCATGGTTGAAGGCCCGCGTTCTCCAGCTTATCGGCAGGCGCTCGATCGTTCCGGTGCAACATTAGGGGGCGGGGAGGTGCGTTGTCTCCTTTGGCCTCTGGCCCGCACTGGAAGGAAAGAGCATGATTGAAAACATATGGGGTTACGAAGGATAGCGGCCCATGGACGGCCGAAACGCCGGCATCATTCGCCAAGAGCTTTCGCGACCACAGGCCCTATGCCGGCCACTATCCTTTCAACTCCCTGCGGATTGGGGTGCATGCCATCAGGCAGCAACAGCTCTTCGTTGCCGATGACGCCGTCCAATATGAAGGGGTAGAACGGCAGGCCATAGCGTTTCGCAAGGTCAGGATAGATGGGGTTGAACGCTTCGGCATAGTCGCGGCCCATATTGGGAGCGGCAACCGCTCCTGCCAGAAGGGCGTCGATGTCGCGCCGATCAAGCTCATCCAGGATTGCGGTCAGGTTTCGCCTGGTGTCATCAGCTTTCAGGCCGCGCAGCATGTCATTGCTCCCAAGTCCAACGATGACGAGGTCGGGCTTCTTGGGCAGCCCGTCCAGCACATAAGCCAGGCGCCGCATCCCCGCCGCGCTGGTGTCGCCAGAAACGCCGGCATTGAATACGCGCGCGGGCTTTCCCAATTCCGCCAGTTTTCGCTCCAGTACGGGTGCTAACCCTTCATTGCCGCGCAGCTGATATCCTGCGAACAGGCTGTCGCCGAATGCAACCACGAGGTGCGCGTTTTCCACCGCTTCCGCAGGCGGTTCCGCTGCGTTCGCCGAAACTGAGTTTGGGGCTGGCTGAGCCTGGTTTTCGCTTTCATTCGATGTCCCGCACGCGGCGGCAAGCTGGACAAGGAGCAGGAACGCCCCATATGCACTATACTTCTTCCATCCAATCTTCGTCACGAACAGGCATCTCCCTTCATGCACATGCATATTGCTGACCAGTCCGATATTGTCGTTCAAGCGCGAAATGTCACGTTGACACTGGGAACCGCAGAAGCGCCAGTTGAAATATTGAAGGGCGTTGATCTCGATATCCGGCGCGGGGAAAGCGTGGCTGTGCTCGGCGCTTCCGGTTCAGGAAAGTCGTCGCTGATGGCGGTGTTGTCAGGCCTTGAACGCGCTAGCGAGGGCGATGTTACGATAGCTGGAGCCAATTTTGGAAAGCTCGACGAAGATGCGCTGGCGCGGGCGCGCCGCGGCCATGTGGGCATCATCCTGCAGGCCTTTCATCTTTTGCCGACGATGACGGCACTGGAAAATGTCGCCGTGCCGCTGGAGCTTGCCGGCCATGATCGGCCTTTCGAGCGGGCTGCCCGCGAACTGGCCGAGGTGGGGCTCGCTCATCGGCTTGATCATTATCCCTCTCAGCTCTCTGGCGGAGAGCAGCAGCGTGTCGCCATCGCGCGTGCGATGGCCCCCGAACCGGAGATCATATTCGCCGACGAACCGACCGGCAATCTGGATGGCAAGACATCAGACGCAATTTCCGGCCTGCTGTTCCAGCGCCAGCTCGAGACGCAGGCCACGCTGATGCTCATCACGCATGATAAATCCTTGGCCGAGCGCTGCGACCGGATCATCGAGATCAGCGACGGCCTTATCGCCGGGCAGCGGAGCCGCTGAATGGCGCAGGCGCATTTCGGCTGGAGAGCGAGCTGGCACATCGCCCGGCGCGATCTCCATGTACGGCTACTCGGATTGCGTTTGTTGTTCGTTTGCCTGTTTCTGGGTGTCGCCATGCTGGCCGCAGTCGGCAGCCTGACGTCCGCCATTACCAGCGAAATTTCCGAACGCGGCCAGGTTATTCTGGGCGGCGATATCCAGGTCGAGATGACGCAGCGGGAGGCCAGCGACGCAGACAAGCGCCTGTTTGCAAAGCTGGGATCACTGAGCGAGACCATTCGCATGCGCGCCATGGCAAAGCGGGTTGGCGATGCCTCCCCGGATGGTCCCGACGCAGTGTTGACCGAGCTGAAGGGTGTGGACAGGGCGTATCCGCTATACGGCACATTGTTGCTGGAGAAGGAGCGCTATGTCGCCCCGATTGCGCCCGACGCGATCCTGATCGACAAGGCCTTGGCCGAACGGCTTTCCATCGGGCGGGGCGACCGCCTGCGTTATGGCGAGGCGCAGTTTGTCGTCAGCGATGTGATTGCCGATGAACCCGACCGGGTTGGCGAGGGCTTCACCCTTGGCCCGGTAGCGATCGTTTCGATGGAAGGGTTGCGGCGAACCGGCCTTATCCAGCCCGGTAGCCTGTTCGAGAGCAAGTACCGCATCCGCCTTCCTGCCGGCACGGATGCGGTGGCGCTGCGCGAAAGGTTGGAAAACGACCATGCCTCGTCGGGATGGGACATTGACGACCGGGACAATGCCGCGCCGGGGACGAGCCGCTTTCTGGGGCGCATGGGACAGTTTCTTTCGCTTATCGGGCTGACGGCCCTCGCGGTGGCGGGGATCGGCGTTAACAACGGTGTCACTTCCTATCTCTCATTGCGGCGAAAAAGCATCGCGACGCTAAAGATATTGGGGGCGTCCTCCGCTGACATCGCGCGCATTTATGTGCTTCAGATCGGTGCGGTTTCCACCATCGCCATTACGCTAGGGGTGATTATGGGGGCGCTCACCGTTCCGCTTATTATGGCGATTGCAGGTGACGTGCTGCCGGTGCGGCCGGGTTTCCATATTCACCCGCTCCCGCTCTTGACCAGCATGCTTTACGGCGCCCTTATTGCGGTCATTTTTGCTGTCCCGCCATTGGCAAGGACGCGGCATGTGTCGGGCGCGGCCCTGCTGCGCGCGGATGTCGATCCCGTCGGACGGGCATCGGACAGGCGCAGCCGATGGGTTGTCGGTATTGCATCATTGTTGATGCTTGGACTTGTGCTGGCGGGCGCCCGTGATGTCATCTTCTCCCTCTGGGTGATCGGCGCGATATTGGCGGTTTTGCTGCTTCTGGCTCTTCTCGGTCTTGCTGCTGGCCGGATCGCGCGTGCCGTGCCGCGGCCGCGCGCGCCCCTGTTGCGCCTTGCACTCACCAATCTCTACCGGCCCGGTGCCCAGACGACAGCGCTCATCATTGCCTTGGGTCTAGCGCTGACCCTTTTTGTAACGCTGGCGGGCATCCAGACCAGCCTTGACAGAGAGATCGACAATACGGTGCCCGCCAAAGCCCCGGACCTGTTTGCACTCGACATTCCCTCCGGTGAGGAGGCAAAGCTTCGTGCTATCGTCAAACGCATCGCGGCTGATGCGCAGCTCAACATCGTCCCCGCCCTACGCGGCACGGTGGTCGCTTATGGCGGCGAGCGCGTGTCGAACCGCGAAGATATACCCGATGACGCCTTTCTGCTGCGCGGTGAGCGCGGCGTCACCTATAGCGCCACTCTGCCTGAAGGTAGCGAGTTGATGAAGGGGCAATGGTGGCCGGCCGACTATTCTGGGCCACCACTTGTTTCGCTCGATGCCGAGCAGGCCAAGGCGCTTGACCTTGATGTCGGCGACACGCTCACTGTCAGCGTGCTGGGCCGTGAAATTGAAGCGCGCATTGCATCGCTGCGCCATATCAATTGGGACACCATGGGCTTCAACTATGTGATGGTGTTCTCGCCTAGCAGTCTTTCGAATGCACCGCACAGTCTAACAGCGACCTTCACGCTGAACGGCGGTCAGAAAGGCATTCTGACGCGCAGCCTGCTTGCGGCCTTCCCTAGTGCATCGGTCATCGACACCGGAGATGTCCTTGGGCAGGTGCGCGATCTGCTCGATCAGATGTCATCGGCGATTGTGGCGGCGGCATCCATCACTATTTTGGCCGGCGTTGCGGTATTGATCGGTGCGATTTCCGCTTCCCGGCAGACGCGAAGCTATGATGGTGTCATCCTGAAGACATTGGGCGCGACCCGCTGGCAGATATTGGGCACGCAAGCGCTAGAATATGGCCTGATCGCGATGGTGCTGGCAATTGTCTCACTGGTGCTGGGCATGACGGCAGCTTGGTTTGTGATCGTCCAGGTATTCGAGTTCGGCTGGGCGCCTGACTGGGGAGTGGTACTGGCAACATTGCTGGGGGGAGCAGCGGTGACGCTCGGCATCGGATTGATCGGCTCACTGCCGTTAATGGCCTTGCGTCCTGTAGAGGCGCTTCGGAAGCTTTGACCGGGCGCAACGAATAAGCACTATTCATATGTTGCCTTATGTGGACGAATAACCCAGGATTCCGGCTTATGTCCATTTTCGGGAGGGGCTGAGCCTAATTTGCGCTCAATAACAATAAATTATGACTGGGTGGTGCGGCCCGAGGGAGCAAGCTTGAACTCCCTCTTCGAAGTCCCAGGTGTTTGATCCCATGGTTTGCTGGTGCGATTCTTTCGTTGGAATGGAAGGAAGCATTATGGTGGAAGCTTGCCACTCGTTCAAACGGGCAGCGACGACCAAATTGCGGTTTTGGGCGGTCAAATTTCCCCGCGAAGGTTATTGGGTTTGTCTCTCGACCGGACCGGGCATCGTTGCAAATGTCGAGCAGGACGGAGGCGAGCTCAGTCGACGCTTCTATCGATCACGCCTGCGTCGATCAGAGGTGCGGCGTCGATACTCTCCGCACCGAGCAACGCGCCCAGCCGCTCAAGCGTTGATAGAATCATTGCCTGCTCCCACATAGGCAGCGCCAGAAAGCGTTCCCGAAACTGAGTTTGCAGAAGATCCGGGGCTGCATCGAGAACTTCCCTGCCTATGTCGGTCACTTGCAACAATATCTGGCGTCGGTCCTCCGCGCTCCGTCGACGCGTGACCAGTTCACTCGCCACCAGCCGGTCTACGATGCTCGTTACTGTCGGCTGACCAAATTGCAGGGCCGACGCAATGGCGGACGGCGTGGCTTCACCGCGGTGCTCAATTTCTTGCAGCACAAGCAGTTGCGACGGCGTCGTGCCCGTTGTTGTCGCCAGGCTTTTCGTGACCCTGTCGGTTGTCCGCAAAATTCGTCTTAACGCCCGTAAAGCAGGATTTGCGAGGGAGGTTTCCATCCCTCTTCCCTAGAGCATTTTCGTAGAAAGGGGGAGCCGGTTTTATGCTGGAGACAAGCGCATCGTTTATCCAATATACTTCAATAAATGAATTATTTTTTTGGGCGAATTGCGGGTAAATCTTGGCGTTGGATCGATCAAAGGTTGAAAATGTTTGATAAACTCCGTATGAGCCCAGATCGAACAGGAGAGGCATGTCCCCAACCACATCATATTAATTCATAAAAATAAGTAAATTTGCTCTGATCAGAGCCGGACAAGATTAGACCATGACTTTTCAAAACGCCGTGCACCATGCGGGTGCTGCGGTGACATTTCGCACCCCTCAATCCGAGGATGGCCCAGCCGTCAGCGCACTTATTGCTGAATGCCCGCCGCTCGATACCAATTCGGCCTATTGCAATCTTTTGCAATGCACGCATTTCGCCGAGACCTGTATCGTGGCCGAACGAGACGGAGAGATCGTCGGCTGGATTTCCGGCTATCGCCTTCCGAATGAGAGTTCTCGCTATTTCTTGTGGCAGGTCGCGGTTGCCGCGTCCGCTCGTGGTGAAAGCCTGGCGAGTCGAATGATCGATGCGCTACTGACGCGGCCTTCGATGCAAGGTGTGCAAACTCTGATCACAACGGTCACGCGCGATAATGACGCGTCGTGGAGTTTGTTTCGGTCCCTGGCGAAACGACATGGCGCTTCGCTTGGCGAAAGCCTCTGCTTTGACCGCGACACACATTTCGCCGGCAATCATGCCAGCGAATGGCAGGCCGAAATCGGCCCCCTGAACACAACGACCCGATAAAAACACAGAATAACAAAACACAACAAACGCAGGAAAACCAAACAGGAGGAACATCCATCATGGACAAGACCCCAAAACCTACGGGCGAATGCCCCGACATTACGATCTACGAGCGACGGGAATCGCGAGTGCGCAGCTATGCGCGCTCGATGCCGCGCGAATTCGCGTCCGCGCAAGGCCCGTGGATGACGGACAGCAATGGCGGCCGTTATCTGGATTTTCTGTCCGGCTGCTCCTCACTCAATTACGGCCATAATCACCCGGAGTTGAAGGCTGCGCTGCTCGACTATATCGAGAGCGATGGCATCACCCATGGTCTCGACCTCTATACCGAAGCGAAATCGGAGTTTCTTAACGCTCTGGAAGAGGTGATCCTGAGGCCGCGCGGTCTCAATTACCGCGCCATGTTCACCGGCCCGACCGGAACCAACGCGGTGGAAGCAGCAATCAAGCTGGCGCGCAAGGTGACCGGGCGCGAGATGGTCATCGCCTTCACCAACGGATTTCACGGCATGACGCTGGGCGCGCTCGCCTGCACCGGCAACGCGGGCAAACGCGGAGGTGCGGGCGTACCGCTGTCCCATGTCAGCCATGAGCCCTATGACGGCTATTTTGGTCCTGATGTCGACACAGCGGAGCTTTTGGAGCAGCGTCTGTCCGATCCGTCGAGTGGGCTCGACGCGCCTGCTGCCATATTGGTCGAAACGGTTCAGGGTGAAGGCGGTCTCAATGTCGCATCGGCCGGATGGTTGTGCAAGATCGCTGCCATCGCCAAGCAGCACGGGGCGTTGCTGATAGTGGACGATATCCAGGCCGGCTGTGGCCGTACAGGCGGCTTCTTCAGTTTTGAGGGGATGGGGTTCACACCCGACATCGTGACGATGGCGAAGTCGCTTTCGGGGATGGGCCTGCCTTTCGCGCTAACCCTGTTCCGTCCGGAGCTCGATATCTGGTCCCCTGGTGAACATAATGGCACGTTTCGTGGTAACAACCACGCCTTTGTAACGGCCGCTGCTGCCTTGCGCCATTTCTGGGCTGACCCGAATTTCCTGGCGGACATCAAACGGCGCGGCGTGTTGCTGGAAGAGAAGCTGCAGGCGATGGCCAATGAGCATGCTCTTCAAACCCGTGGACGCGGCATGATGCGCGGTATCGACGTCGGTTCCGGAGAGATCGCTTCGATGATCACGGCATGCGCTTTCGAACGCGGCATCATCATCGAAACGAGCGGTGCGCATGACGAGATCGTGAAGGTTCTCGCACCGCTTACGATAGACGATGCGTCATTCGAGCAAGGCCTCGACATTTTGGCGGAATGTGTGCGGGATGTTCTTGCCCAAGCCGAACTCTGCGTCGCTGCAGAATAGGGGGGCATGATGCTAATTCGTAAATTGACGGAAGTTCGCGCATCGGACCTGAATGTCGTTTCGGACGGGTGGGAAAGCGCCCGCCTGCTGCTGAAAGACGATGGCATGGGATTTTCCATGCATGTTACGACGCTTCAGGCCGGTGCCGAGCTGAACATGCACTATCAGAACCATCTTGAAGCGGTGCTGATATTGAAAGGCAAGGGCACGATCGAGGATCTGGGCACGGGTGAAACGCACGCTTTGAGGCCTGGCACGCTCTATGCTCTCGACAAGCATGACAAACATGTCGTGCGGCCCGAGACGGACATATTGACGGTGTGCGTGTTCAATCCGCCGGTGACGGGACGTGAGGTGCATGACGAGACTGGTGCCTATCCCGCCGACCCTGCATTGAATGAACCAGAAGAGGCCGCTTGATATGACAACAGCCGAATTGCTGACCGATCTTTACCCCTCCCGCAATACTTCAGCACCGCAAATGCTGCCACGCCATGATCCGGTGGTTCATGCGCGCTGGCATCCCGACGCGCCGGTCAGCAAGGAGCAGGCCGAAGCGTTTGAGCGCGATGGTTTCTTCGTAGTTGATCAAGCGTTGGCCGCTGAAGAGGTTTCCTTGTTGCAACAGGAGGCAGGGCGTCTGCTTGGCGATCCAGAGGCGCTTGAAAAGGAAACCGTGATCACCGAGCCTGGCGAGCGGGAGGTACGATCGATTTTCGCCATCCATCGCCAAAATACGCTGATGGCGCGGCTGGCAGCGGACAGCCGCCTTGCCGGCGTGGCGTCGTTCCTGCTCAACGATGACGTGTATATCCACCAGTCGCGCCTCAACTATAAACCGGGCTTTCATGGCAAGGAATTTTACTGGCATTCCGATTTCGAGACCTGGCATGTCGAAGACGGGATGCCGCGAATGCGCGCGCTGTCGATCTCAGTGTTGCTGGCTGAAAACACACCCAATAACGGTCCGCTTATGCTGATACCGAGCTCGCACAAGAGCTATCTTACCTGCGTTGGCGAAACGCCTGAAGATCACTACAAGATGTCGCTGAAAAGCCAGGAATATGGTGTGCCCGACGAGATGAGTCTCGCCGAACTGGCACATGAAAATGGCATCGTCGCGCCGACGGGCAAGCCGGGGTCGATCGTGATCTTTGATTGCAACATGATGCACGGATCGAACGGCAACATCACGCCGCTGCCGCGGTCCAATGCCTTTTTCGTGTACAACGCGATGTCGAACCGCTTGGAGCGTCCCTTTGGGGTCGAAAAGTCTCGCCCCGATTTCATAGCGACGCGTGATGCCAGATCGCTTGATGTAGTTACAGGAAAGCTCGCTGCATAGCGGGGAGCTTTCAGAGCTCATCTGTCGATGGTAATCACCAGCTTTCTCTTCTTCCTTGCCCTGTTCATGGGCATCGGTCTGGCGTCGGCAGCAGCGGCGCGGCGTACAAAAACCGACTATTATCTGGCGAGCCGGTCAGTCGGACCGATGCTGTCGGGCCTGTCTGCGGTCGCGACCAATAATAGCGGTTACATGTTCATCGGCGTTATCGGGTATACCTATGCCGCCGGACTTGCTTCGGTCTGGCTTATGGTCGGCTGGATTGTCGGCGACTTCATTGCGTCGCTGATCGTGCATCGTCGTTTGCGCGTCGCGACCGAGCGAACGGGCGAGGCTTCGTTCACCGCCGTCATCGCGAGTTGGACCGGCGCCCGCATGCCAGTGTGGCGCAGGATTGCGGCAATTGTAACGGTGGTTTTCCTGGGCTCCTATGCCGCCGCGCAGATTGCGGCCGGAGGCAAGGCGCTCGAAGGCGTTCTGGGTTGGGACAGGCAGACTGGCGCCTGGATTGTTGCGGCCATGGTACTCTCTTATTCCATTGCAGGCGGCATCCGCGCTTCAATCTGGACCGACGTAGCGCAAAGTATCGTCATGATCGTGGCGATGGCCGTGCTGGTGGCCGCTGGCTTTCTGGCGCTCGGCGGCGTCGGCGCGACATTGGCGCAATGGCATACCATACCGGGCTTTTTCGACCTTACCCCTCCTGATCTTGTATTGCCCGGATTACCGGGGCTTGCCCTTTTCATAATCGGCTGGCTCTTCGCGGGTCTCAGCGTCATCGGACAGCCGCATGTCATGGTGCGCTTCATGGCTCTCGACAGCCCAAGCAGCATGGCGGCAGCGCGCGCCTGGTATTACGGCTTCTTCACGGCTTTTTATGCTTTGGCGACAGCGGCGGGTATGCTGGCGCGCGTGCTGATCCCTCAGCTTGCCGATCTGGACCCCGAAATGGCGCTGCCCACGATGGCGGTGCATCTGCTGCCGCCGTTGTTGGTCGGTGTGATCCTGGCAGGAATTTTCGCCGCAACCATGTCCACAGCGGATTCGCTGGTGCTGAGTTGTTCGGCGGCAATCACGCATGACCTGCTGCCGATACAGGCCGAGCATCCCGCACTATTGAAGCTGGCGACGGCACTGGTCACGGCATTCGCGCTAGGAATCGCCCTGATGGGCAGCGGGTCTGTTTTCGACCTTGTCATCCTGTCATGGTCCACGCTGGCCGTCGCCTTCGGGCCGCTATTGCTGCTATTGGCATTTGGTCGCGCTGTATCGCAATCTCGCGCGATCCTGATGATGATCGGCGGCATCGCCGTCGGGCTATTGTGGCGGCATCTGGGCCTTCATAATGCCGTTTACGAAGGATTGCCGGGAATTGTTGCAGGGCTGCTGATAGGTCTTGCTCCCTCGAAGCGAGCAAAGCCAGTGATCAGTATGAAGTGATGCTGACCTCACTGCTTCCGGTACGTAGCCTGTTACTGGCCATCTTCATGATGATGGCTGGCAGCGGCTTTCTGACGACATTGATCAGCATCAGGATGGAACGAGCCGGCACCGGCGCGCCGTTGATCGGTCTCGTTTCCGCCGCCTATTTTGCAGGGCTTACAGTGGGCTCTTTACAGGTATCTCACATCATCGCCCGAGTTGGCCATATCCGGGCATTTGCCGCATTTATTTCGGTGTTTTCGGCAAGTAGTCTGGCCTATGCCATCCATCGCGATGTGGCCTTTTGGATGGCATTACGCTTCGTCGACGGGTTCTGCGTGGCGGGAATATACATATGTATCGAAAGCTGGCTCAACCAGCACGCCGACCACCGCAATCGGGGAACAGTTCTGGCCGGCTATATGATCGCGCTATATTCTGGGCAAGCAATCGGACAATTCCTCCTGAACGTGAGCGACGCCAAGCCGTCGCTGCCGTTCATGGCTGCCGCAATATTGTTGTCGCTGGCGCTATTGCCCGTTGTCCTGACACGAACCACGCAACCTGCCATAGGCGATTTGCGTCCGCTGTCGATCCGGCGATTATATGCCATATCGCCGCTTGGCGTGGTCGGTGCCGCTCTCACCGGAATGATGCTGGGTGCTTTTTATGCTCTTGGTGCGGTCTATTTAAGGCGGCTGGGCATGGACCTGTCCGCCACCGCTTCTTTTATGAGCCTCATGATCCTGGGGGGTGTTGTGTTTCAGTGGCCGTTGGGACGCATTTCGGACGTACTGGACCGACGGCTCGTCATAATCGGCGGTTTTGCTTTCGCTTTCCTCACTTGTGGGGTGCTGGTGATGACTGGAGGCACAGGTCCGCATATGGTGCCGCTGGGTATCCTGTTCGGCGGTGTCAGCTTCGCACTCTATCCCCTCTGCGTGGCGCATGCCAATGACCGCCTTACGCCGGAAGAACGTATTGGCGCGAGTGGTGGGCTGGTACTTTCCTATTCCATGGGTGCTGTCGCGGGTCCGTTGACAGGCTCCATCGCAATGGCGGTATTTGGGGCAGAGGGCCTGTTTCTCCTCATCGGCGCTTGCGCGTTTGCCGCGGCAATATTTGGCTTGTGGCGATTGTGGGCCGGTTCCACGTTGCCCAGCGAGAAACGGACGGCTTACCAATCGCTGCCCCGCACCACTCCCATGGCTGCCGTTCTGGACCCCCGAGCTGAATCTTCAGACCGACATCACGTCAAGCAGTGACGCACCTCCACCCGCTAATGCGTGAGAATCTCTGTGTCGCGAGACTGGGTGGTGCTGCTGGAGAGGATTGAACTCTCGGCCTCACCCTTACCAAGGCGGCGTGGATAAGACCCGTAGGGTTCCGACGAGAAAAATACTGACAATCTAATCGCTTGCCTTCCTCGGCAGCTTTGGGCACGGTTTGTTCCGGTCGGTTCCGGCAGAAAACTGCCATTTCTGCTCCCCGGATGCTCCCCGGCTAGAAGGAGAATAGAAGGTGTCCCGCGCGCTCAAGAAGACGTTCACTGAAGAGGGAGTCAGGCTGATGTCGCCGCCGCGCTCTGGTCGCCGTGAGCTGGGTGACACAGTGCAGCGCGGACTGCTTCTGAGGGTCAGTGACACGGGGGTGAAGTCGTGGTCGGTGATCTATAGGGTGCCCGGTGAAGGAGGTATTAGCCCGACCGGTCGCCCGCTCAAGGGCAAGCAGCGACGCATCACAATCGGGCAATATCCCATGGTTGGGGTAGCGGCGGCGCGAGCCGAAGCGAGTAAGATCGTGGCTGAGGCCCTCGCCGGGCGCGATCCACGCGAAGAGCGGCGGGAGGGCAACATGCTCCGGCACAGCAACAGCGTGGAGGCCGTGTCGCGGCGAATGGTCGAGTTGGCAAAGCGCCAAGTGGAGAGCTGGCCGAAGATTGAGCAGGTATTGAAGGCGCACATCTGGCCGGTGCTAGGCAGTCGGCCCATCGCCGATATTACGCAGGCCGACATTCACAAGCTGCTGGACGACCTCGTCGCGGAGGATCGCCACGGAACCGCTCGCGAGGTTCGAAAGATGATGTCGCGGCTGCTGAACTATGCGGCCGAGAAGTCGCTCATCCCCGCGTCGCCGATGGCTGGCATGAAGCGGCGCGATCTCACTCTTGTTTCGAGCGAGAGGGCATTGACCGACGAGGAGATACGAGCAGTCTGGGCGGCGACTGGCGAGATGGGCTATCCATTCGGCTCGCTCATCCGAGGGCTGCTGCTGACTGGCCAGCGGCGGCAGGATTGGGAGAACGCACGCTGGTCGGAGATTGACGCAACTGAGCGCTGGCTGTCGATACCTATGACGCGCTACAAGACGCGAACGCGAGGGCACATCGTCCCCCTTGCCGGTCCGACATAGGAGCTGATCGAGGGTCTTCCCCGTTGGAATGGCCAGAATCCGTACCTATTTTCTACAACGGGCGGAGAGAAGCAGAGTAGATTGGGCACCAGCATAGTGAACCGTTTCCGCCTGTTGACCCTGAAACATCTACGGCGGCTGAGGGATGATCCGGACACGGAGCTTGAGCACTTCACTCCGCATGACTTTCGCCGGACTGTGGAGACACGGCTTGCCCGTTTGGGTTTCAATAAGGAGGTTCGGGACGCTGTCACCGGTCATGCTCAGGATGGATTGCAGCGCACATATAACAAGCATGACTATTTGTCCGAGAAGCGCGGGGCGCTGGCGGCGTATGGCGAGCACATTATGGGGCTGGTGAAGTGACAGCCGATGAGCTCCGTGTTGCTTTTCCTGATTGGTTCGGCGAGTTCGATCCCAGTTATCCAAGCTGGGAAGATCTCTATGACGACCCAGACGGTCCTGTCGTCGGTGGCACGCAAATTGCGAATAGGATGGCAGAGATTACTGGCGACCAGAGCTGGCGGTCGCAGGGCGATCCCTTGAACGCTATGATCGGTCATGCTCAGGTCGCATACTATTGGGCCTATAAGGATTGGTTGCCGCGTAATGCGCCCATGGGGTCGCGCTGGCGGCCATATGAGCGACGCGGTCGCAACCACGCCGGGCAGCTCGATGGCACTGATTGGGGCAGCGTGGCAGGCAAGGGCTTGGATCGAGAGCCGTTATATGCTCAGGTCTATGCAGAGGATCACATGAAGCCGATTGCCGATAGCGGTAACCGCAAGCGCAAGGACGGCATCATTGAGGCAGGCCTCGGTAATTTTGGGCAGCGCCCAATTGGCACCGTGCCATTCTACCCCGTCTTTCACATGGCGAACACATGGTGGCGGGCCAATCGTGATCTGCATTTTCACCCCGACTTCGAGGCATGCACGATTATGCCCAAACATTTCCAAGCGAAGACGGCTTCAGCTCACGCACGTGCATGGGCGCTTCAGGTCATCATCGACGATCTAAATCCGGCGGCTCGGTTCTGGCAACTTATCTGCGGTGAGGTCGACTATCTTCTACAAGATTCTGACGACTTGGGGCCACTCGAGAGGAACCAAATTTTCCGGATCGCCGGGCTGGTTGCTAACAGCCAATATCGCCACGCTGCCAAAACCTGAAATTAACCGCCCAATCCCGATTTTACCGCTCGGGCCATGATCCCGTCCAGTTACATCAACTGGTGGAGGCGCGGCGATGACCAAGCGTTTCATTGCTATGACGGAGGTGCGACGGCGGGTCGCGCTCTCCAAGACCGAGATATATCGCAAGATAGCAGCGGGCGCGTTCCCTCGCCCGATTCCGCTGGGCGCGCACCGCGTCGGCTGGTTGGAGAGCGAGGTGGAAGGCTGGATGACCGACAGGCTCGCGGCACGAGAAGAAGGAGAGGGGGCAGCACGCCGCGCTGAACAAGGTCGCAGGGCGGTGGCAGCAAGAGGAGAAAGCAATGGCTGAGCATTTGTGGCCCGCCCCGTGCGAGGGGGCGGGCGCTTCAGGGCTGACGGAGCTCCTGGATGTAGCAGATAATAGGCCATCTTGGGCGCGCGAAGAAATCAGCAACCGTCCATTTGCCATCAGCCACGCGGCAGATTTGGCGCTAGAATATGCCGAGATCGTCCACGACATGGACTGCGAGTGCCGGGGACGGCTGTTTCCCGGTCCGATCATTGACCGCTGCGCAAACCCGCTCCTGCTGATGAACTTCCTGCCGTTCGATGCTATCGCAACTGTGCGACGTGAGGCGGAGAGGATGCTGCGCGCGTGGCCGAGGTAATCGACGCCAACAGCGCCGTCGCCTTCGCTGCCCGGTTCGGCCCGCCCAACATCATGTCGCTCGGAAAGGATGGCTGCCTGCACCCCGACCTGCCGACCACCAAGGCGGCGGTCGCGTGGCTGGAGGCCAATGCCCACCGCGACATATACTTCACGCCCGCCGCTCTGCAGGACGCCTTCGTCGGCAAGCCGCGCAAGGGCGACTGCCTCGGCTCCTGCCACGCGTGGGTGGACGTCGATCCGCCCAAGGGCATGACCGATCCGGCGGCACTGGAGGCTTGGCGAGCAGAGGCGCTCGCTGAGATAGAAGCCACGGAATTGCCGCCCGCGCAGATAATCGTGTCGTCTGGGCGCGGCCTATGGCTATATTGGCGTCTGCCTCACCGGCTGCCGCCCACTGAGGTCGAGGCTATCAACTACGCCCTCGCCAGCCGGATTGGCGGCGGCGACGCCTGCCACAACATCGACCGCGTCGCGCGGCTACCCTTTACGATAAACACAAAGTCCGGACAGGTCGCTACCATCCTGCGCGATGAGGATGGCACAACGCCGGTCGAGGCGCTGCCCTCGCTGTCGCCGCCCGTCAGCGCCGGGGTGGCAGAGCTGGGCAACCTCGGAACGGCGTCACCACCCCGCACCGAGGGGGAGTTCCGCGCGCTGATCGCGGCGATCCCCTGCGGCGAGGACAGGCAGAACGACCTCCTGTTGTCGGCCCTAGATCCAGAGGCGGCCAACGACTTCCGCAACGAGCCGCTGAATATCAGCGACCGCTCCGCCGTCATGTTCAGCTGGGCGATCAAAGCCACAATGGCGGGCATGGAGCCCCGCGTCGTGCGGGACTGCATCCTGTCACCCGCCGTGCCCGCGATCAGCGCGCACCTGTTGGACGAGCGCAAGTACCCACCGTCGAGCCGCGAGCGCGCCGCCACGCGACAGGTGGCTCGGGCATATGCATGGGCACTGAGCACCGGGTGGGAGCCGCCCGGCGCGGCAGAAACGCGCGAACAGGAAGAGGCGCAGGCCATCGGCCTCGTCAGCCTCGCGCCGATCCCGGCGGACCTTCCCGCTCGCCCATGGCTGGTTGAGAACCTGCTTATGGATGGACAGGTAACAATGCTGACCGGTCGCGGTGGCGACGGCAAGTCGCTGCTGGCACTCCAGCTCGCCGTCATGGTCGCCGCCCGCGCCGACTTCGGCTGGTGGCAGACCCGTGAGCGGCGCAATGTCCTCGTTCTCAACGCGGAGGACAACGTTGATGAGCAGCGTCGCCGCCTGTTGGGGGCGTGCGAGGTGATGGATGTTGACCCGCGCCTGCTGGAGAACCGTCTGTTCACGATGGAGAGGGAGAGCCTTGTCCTCGTCCACCGTGATCCCGAGGACGGGGCGGTGAAGCCGTCGCCCCTCTATGATGGGCTGAACGCCCTGATCGAGGAGCACAGCATTGGCCTCGTCGTAATCGATCCACTGGTCGAGGCGCATATCAACATGGACGAGAACAGCAACGCGGACATGAAGGAGCTGGTCATCATACTGCGCCGCCTTGCTCGGTCGCGAACCATTCCGCTGCTACTCGTACATCACAGCCGCAAGGGAGCGTCGGGCGGCGATCAGGATGGCGCGCGTGGAGGTTCAGCGCTCGTCAATGCATGCCGCGTTGTTGTCACGCTCGACCGGATGAGCGACGAGGAGCACAAGCGGATCAACCCGCCGCTGCCCAAGGAGCGCTACATACGCGTCACCGGTGCCAAGGCAAACTACGCCGGGCGCATCGGCGACCGTTGGCTTGAGCTGATGCCTGTTGAGCTCTCCAACGGCGACGAGACGCCCGGCCTGCGTCGCATTGTTTTCGGACAGATGGATGAGGGGTTTGATGTTCACACATGGGAGCACCGCGACGAGCTGTTGCAGATGGTACGTGAGGGACGTGGGAACGGACGGCTGTGGTCAACTGCGACCACCGGGCCGAAACCGGCGCGGCTGGCCGTGGCTGTGGCCGAGCACCTGGGTCTCGACGCCAAACAGGCCGCCGACGTTTTGGCGAGGTTTGAGAGCGCGGGGCTGATCAAGCGGGGTGAGCAACGGGGCGATGATCGGAAGGTGTCGGAGGTTTGGATGCTGTCTGACGCGCGGCTCCCAGAGGGCACGGTCGAGATACCGTTTTGATTATTTCGCTGCTTCCGTAATGAAAACAATCTTACTCGCAGCAAGGTGCAGGGCATAAGCAGCAATATAGCCCGGCACATTTCTGGGTTTTGCGCCCTGACCGTGTGACGCGTCGTTGTCCCTGATTTTGGGCAATCCACTTTGCAGCGTGGCAACCAACTGATCGAAGCTCGCGTCTAGATAGTCTGGCCAGAGGCCGTTTGCACGGGCCACTTTGACGAGATCGGAGATGCGTGCTCCCTTTTGGTAGGCCCACCCCTTCTGATCGAACACCGATTTAAAGGTGCTCTCGACCGCGTTGGCGGCCATCGCCACGGCCTGTCGGTGCTCACCGGCACGATAATGCTGGTGTGCTGAAAGAAACTCTTGACGCGGACCCTCAAAACCCTCTCCCGACAGCAGCGCGAGCGCAGGCTTGACGACCTCAGCGTGCACATACTGGCTATCTACCCGCATGAGGCGAGCGTCCTCTAGTTGATAACCGACTCCCGCCTCGCGAAGCCGGTAATTTATCTCGTCAATTGCATCGTTGCCCGCTACTGATACATGCCACTTGCGGCGTTCATGTTCGAAATTTTCGCCCGCCATCACGTTGATGCCGAAGCAAATCAGGTCGAGCAGATCCAGCCAGTCCTCCGTCGAACAGGTACGCGTGTATTCGAGAATGCGAGCACCAGCGAAATCTCCACGTGCAATAACCTCAATGCCCTTCTCACGCAGGAAGATGCGTTCGAGCTCAAACCAGATCTCGTTCTCGTGATTAGCATCCATATAGCTCCCGGGAGCTCCAACGAGACCCAGCGCATCAATGGCGATTTGCTTAACCTGCACCCGCAGATGCGGCGGTATCATATCATATTGATAGACGTCTGCCTTACCGGACTTCGCCGCATCAGACTGTCGCTTGGAAAATAGATTAAAAGTCGCCATGGATCGCTCCGCTTGAAGGGGCAATATAGTAAGTTCTATGGACGTTCAAAGGCCATAGGAACGGGTGTTTTCGGAGCGGGAGTTGATGGCTCTCGATCCCTGCGCGAACTCCCGCGAAAGGCGCGGCGGTTGTTGTTCGTCCCCTACCCATAGGACAACAACCGCCGCGCGGTAGTTGCGGGTGCTGGAACACCCGCGACAACTACCGCGATGGTCGGCGGTCAGTGTTGTCCGTTGGGTTGGTGCAGGGGACTTCTCCGCGATCCCCGCGCAGCGAAGTGGGGCCTCAAAAACACACGATCACCGACCACCCGCCCCCTAAAAAAGGGCTTCGCTCCCCCTGTGCTCCCCTAGCTCAGCGGTGGCCGAGCAGAACTGTTGCTCTTCAACGACTTGTGTCTGTTGAACTCACCCCTATTGGGGGCGTGCTCACGTGAATTAACCGCCCAATCCTCTGTGTAGACGGCAATGCATAACTCCTCTCGACACCGCTGGTCCTGCTGGTGTCGCCGGGGATTGCTGGAAGGGGGGAGGGTTCCAATGGCCCCTCCCCGTCCATCGCCAGCTCCCCGGTCCATGCACAGAGGAGCCCGATGCCATCAACCGCTCTCGTCACCCGCACACCGTCCCGCCGTGGCGGACCGCCTCGGGCGGGCCTCACCGACAAGGGGCTGCGGCGTGTTGAACTGCTCGCCAGCGAGGGCAACGACCAGCGCACAATAGCGAAGGAGCTGGGCCTCGCTTGGGCGACCTTCCGCGACCTGCGCGACCGCGACGCCGCCATTCAGGACGCCCTGTCACGCGGTCACGGCGCACTCTCCGACGAGCTGACCCACCATCTTCTCAAGGCCGCGCGCAAGGGAAACGTCACCGCCGCGATATACCTCACCAAGGCCCGGCTGGGCTGGATTGAGGGGCAGGCACCGGAGGGCACGCCGACCACCGCCGTGCAGGTCAACATCCAAATTCCGCGCGCCATGTCGGACGCCGAGTTCCGGCGCGTCGTGGCGTCCGCCAACCCCCGGGAGGGTTCCAATGGCCCCTCCCCCTCCGATGACGGGGGCAGCCCGTGAGGAAGATAGCCCCGACCCGGTTTCAGGAGGCGGTGCTGCGCTTCCGAGGCCACTGCAACATCGTGAACGCCGGTGGGCGCGGATCGGGCAAGTCATTCTCGATGATGCTCGACCTGATCGACCACTGCCGGGAGTTTGGGGCAGATGCCCGTCCGCTCGTCACCCGCGAGTCTTGGGGCGGCCTGCAACAGCTCTCCGACGACATACTGGACCTCGCTCGCACGGCGTTCGGATCGGCGCAGCGCAACAAGGGCGACGGGACGATAACGCTGCCCAATGGCGCGGTCATCACGCTGTCGCAGATGTCCGACGAGGCCAGCTACTCCAAGCATCAGGGCAAGAGCTTCTCCGCGCTCTACGCCGACGAGGCGGGCAACTATCCGCCCGCCGCTTGGGCCTTCCTGCGCCGCGTGCGGTCCAACCTGCGCGTCGCGCCGGGCAAGCGGGCGCACATACACATCACCTGCAACCCGCATGGCCGCGCCCACACGCTCATCTTCAAGGAGTACATCACGCAGGCCCCGCCGTGGCACCCATTTCAGGATGAGCACGGCATATGGTGGGTCTGGACCACCAGCACGCTGGAGGACAACCCGCACATCGACCGGCTCAGCTATCGCCGCCAGCTCATGGCCTCGACGGGCAGCGACGCCGCCTTGGCGGAGGCGTGGCTTGAGGGTCGCTGGGACGTGCTGGGCGGCGTCATGTTCGACGTGTTCGACCCCGCCGTCCACATCATTCGACCACTGCCCTACGCCAGCTACGCCATGCTCATCGGCGCGGACTGGGGCACCGCCGCGCCCGCCACGGGCATCCTGCTGGGCAGGCTGCGCGACCCGGTTGGCCACTATCGGCAAGGCGACATCATCGCGCTCGACGAGACAGACACCGCCGACCCCACAGACCTGTCTCTGGGCACCGGGGCGAGCGTCCACGCTTGGGCCGAGCAGTTGCAGGAGATGATGGCGCGCAACGGGCGACGCCATGTGAACGTAGTCACCGACGATGCGCGAGGACTCAACGGCGACACCGTCGTGCGCGAGCTCATGAGCTGCCAGATCACCGCGCACCGTCCCCATCGGAAGGACCGCGTCGGCACGTGGGCGCTGGTCCGCTCAATGTTGCAGGCGGCGGCGGACGGCTCGGACCGCCCGGCGCTGTGGATCACCGACCGATGCAGGCACCTGATCGAGACGCTGCCGGAGGCCCCGCGCGGAACGCTGCGCCCGGAAGACATCGACCCGAGGTGGCCGCGCGACCACTGGCTGGACGCGCTCGGCTACGGGCTGAGGGAGCTTCATCAATATCGCGTCGGCGGCGGGCGACTGGTCGGCATGCACTAGCAAGGAGGAAGACATGGCAAGAGGTGAACCGGACCGGCACGTTGAGGTGCCGATAGACTACGATCCCCGCGTCGTGCAGGGAGACGGACCCAGCGCGCGATCCGCGCGCGAGGCGATGACCACGCTTCATGGCGCGTGGATCAGGATACGCGACGCGGCGGCGGACCAGACCGTGGACCTGCCGCGCCTCGCCAAGGCGGCGCAGTCCGCGATGGAGCGGGCGCTGACCGTCACCGACGGCGCGCTGGAGCGCATTACCGCGCAGATTGGCCACATCGAGCGGGACATCGTCGCGCTCACGCAGCCGCGCGTCGATCCGGCGCTGGCGAGCGAGATACGCGCCTTCTGGCGGCAGCGGGGATGGACCAATGGCCTGCCGGAGGCGGCGCGTACCGACGCGCGCACAGCCAGCGCCGTGCTCTCAGCGCCCGCATACCTGTCTGGGCTGGACGACAAGCAGCGCGAGGTCGTACGGCAGGAGGCGGTTCACGGTCACGCGGCGGAGCGACAGGCGGAGCTGGACGAGGCCCGGCGCGCGCACGACAAGATCGCGCGGGCGGGCAGCCGGATGATCGAGCTGGTATCGCCGCGCGTGCGCGACTGGTCGCAGCCCGACAACGCCAACCTGATCGCGCTGGAGGGGATGAGCCGTGGCTGAGGAGCTGGAGCACGACGCCGCCTACATTGAGGACTGCCGGGTTGCCGCTTGGTGCGAGCGCCCGCTGTCCGAGCTGAATCGCTATTGGGATGCCGCCGCTCGCCGCTTCGCGTTCCCCGACGGCTGGCCCGATGGCGTGGAGCCCGAGCGCTATGTGCAGAACACCATCACCGCCGCCACGCTGCCGATCCCGGAGCCGCCAGCAACCTCCCACTCTGGGTCCGCCAGCCCGCTGGTGCGTCGTCTGCGGGAGATGCTGCGATGACAGCCGACGACGACAACGTGACACCGGAGCAGCGCAACCGCGAGCACATGGAGCGCGTCCGCGCCGTGCATCGCCGCGCCGCGTATGAGCGGGTCATGAGCCGGATCGTGTTCTACCGAACTTGGGAGCGTGAGGCGGCGGCAGGATTGCGCCCGCCAATGCCCGAGGACTGCCATGCCCATCTGTCTGTCCTGTTGGAGCTAAGGGACGAGCTGGAGGCTGAGCTGACCGCGAACAGTCAGGGCTTGCGTTGAGCATCCGCAATCGGTCTCCGCGCGATGTAGCATTGCACAGAGCCAACATGCGTCGCCAATGCCTGCGATGCGGCGCTCTGTTCAACAGTGCGGGATCGGGCAACCGGCTGTGCACGGCATGCCGCGCTCGCGCGGCGGATATGAGCCCGCTCACGCCGAATTAGTGAAATTCCTTCAAGCTGATCAGAGGGAACCGAAACGTCGCCTCGACGAAAAAAAAGGCCCCGCCGAAACGGAGCCAAGGTGTTGATAAGAAGGCCAGACCGAAGCCTAAACCAATGGGCTGACGCTAGCCCTTACGCCGGACAGGAACGCCAGTGTGCACGGACGTGTTCGACACGGCCAAAGCGCACGCGGAGATAGGAGCAAACCCATACCATCGCATTTTCCTTGCGTTGGGGCGGCGGAAATGCGATTCACGAACGACCAAGAGCGCAAATCGTGGCGGCCACCGCCCGAGGAGCCGAGGCCCGGCCACTAGGTCGGGCCTTTTCGCTTTCCTCTGGCCCTGATGCCAGTCCCGTCACACTATCTCATGGCCATTCACCGCCTTTCTGCGCGTCCCGTTGCGGGACTCCGCTCGTCATCCATCTCACGGTGGGGGCGGTAGGTCAATACAGATTTCTGCCAAAAACATTCCAAACGGTTATTTTTATACACAGAATTCTGGAATTTAGTGCCATTTCGTAGTAATGGAACAGAATATTGATAAGGAGCAGGCAGATGGAACGTCAGCGCAGTCCTAGTTACCCTTCACTTTCTCTTCCTCAAGCTATTGAAATGGTTGAAAAATTACACAAAGCAAACCGAACAAGTGTTATTAGCAGAGAAACTGCCGCAAAAGACATGGGATACGCAGGTTTGACTGGAAGATCGCTTTCGGTCCTTGCTTCTCTGTCGCAATTTGGTTTGATCGACAAGGCTGGAAAGGGGGATATAAAGGTTTCCCGCCGGACTGTTGACATCTTGCACTCGGTCGAGGACGCGGACAGGGCAGAAGCTATTCAGGAGGCCGCCTATGCTCCCAACCTCTTTCAACAGTTGCACGAGCGTTTTCCAGAAGGCGTTCCATCGCATAATGCGTTGCGGTCCTACCTTATTCAGCAAGACTTTGGCGACAAAGCGATCGGACCAGCAATCACCGCTTTTCTGGAGACAAATGCCTTCGTAGAGGAAGCAAAGGAATCGCAAAATTATGGCGAAGTTTCGAGTGCAGCGGCAGAATCAGCTGTATCACTAAGGCCAGACGACTCGACGCATCAACACCATGCCACACAACCAGCCACCTACATCGGTAGGGCGCCGTCAGTCTCGCCTAAGATCGTTGAGGCTGTCGGCAAGGCGACGGTATCGCGTCAACTTATACCAAATGAAGTCTATCTGGAATTCCGTGGTAGCCGTGAGGTGCATGTCGAAGGCCTTCTCGACTACAATGGCATCCTTGAACTGGAAGAGAAGATCGCGGCAGTTAAGATGCTTCTTAAGCCTCCAAAGGGCGATGTACATCAAACGCCCCCCCTACCGGAAGATGATGAGCCTGAATAACTCACGAAAGGCCCGGCCATTGCGCCGGGCTTTTTATTCCCCGCAACGATGCTGAGGCAGGTTGAAATCGTACAGCAGAAGCAATCGACAAGTCCCCCAAATCCTGTTTGGTCGGCATTTATAGCCTGGTGATTGTCTTCGCGAAACGCTTGAAAATAACCGCCCAAGCATGACGGATCGCCTTGTGCGACGCCGTAGCCACCCCGGCATTTCCGCCGGGCGCAAAGCGAAAGGTAAAGCTATGGGAAATGTTCTCCCGATTGACAGTCAGGTTCAGGCCGATCTTCGGGGCGCTATCGAATACGCTGTACAGAATCAGTGCTATCGCCAGCCTGCACTTCGTGCGGCGCTCAGGCTTGCGCTGACATTCATGGACGGTAACACCTCGTGGCCGGTCATGCGTGATATCGACGACGTGCTGCAGAACCTCTGCGTGATCACGCATCACGTTGCCAACAAGACCGGCGATCATCAGACGCGGCTCGCATATGTAAGGCAGATGAGTGAGAGGGTGTTTCACGACTGATATGGCAATATGGCCGGATGAGGGCCGTTCGGTCGACCGGGCGGCTCTTTTTCAGTCCAAAGAGACGAGAAAGCTGCGCAAATCTGCTCCCCCGGACGCTCTCCGAGGGGTGGCCCGGAGGCCGTATTTTCCGCTAATTTATTGAAAGAGGGGTTCTGCTGGAGAGGATTGAACTCTCGGCCTCACCCTTACCA
>CAYGOH010000001.1:34434-53674 GCA_964351385.1 uncultured Sphingobium sp.
GGTGTGCTCTACCACTGAGCTACAGCAGCATCCGTCCCAACGGGGCGAGTCCTTCGACCCATGCCCACAGGAGCCGGGCCTATGGCCCCCAAGCCCACGCATTGTCAAGCCGGGCTTGAGCCATGCGCGCACTTTCGGCTAACGCCGCTATATGGCGGAAACGGAAACAGATCGTAAAAAGCGGCTTGCCGAGGCGCTGCGCACCAATTTACGCCGCCGCAAAACGCAGGCGCGCGATATGGACGCATCGGCAAAAGCTGCGCCTCCCGATGGCGAAAAGGCCGAGCCCTGACAGCTATCGAGGCCGGTGTTCGGTTCCTGCGCCCGGCGTGATGAATAGTGCGGTCGCGCTGCCTTCTACATCGGCGGTATGCCAGACGCCCGGCGGATTGATCGCATAGTCGCCCGCGCGCAATGTGATGCTGGATTGAGAACCGTCGGCCTCCTTCTGATACAGCGTCATCGTGCCTTCAATGCATGTCACCACTTCATGCCCGGCCGGGTGCATTTCCCACATGTCCCAGTTTTCCGTGAATCGGTACAGGCTGACCAGTCTGCCGTCCACGCCATCGGCCTGCGTGCGTTGCTCATAATCATCATACCAGTCCATGCCGGTGAATTCCGGCTGGGCGGAGGCGGTCGCGCCAAGGCCCAGATGAATGGGATGCGTGAAAAGGCTGTTGGGCATCATTGTCCCTGCTTCAGATCGGGGCGCAGGCCTGTTCGAGCCAATCGCGGGTCTCACCTTCCACCAGAGGGCCGATCAGGCGCAGCGTGTCCGCATGATAGGCGTTGAGCCAGTCTCGTTCTTCGCGGGTCAGAATGTCCGATACCACGAGCGCACGGTCGATCGGCACATGGGATAAGGTGCGAAAGCCGAGCATGTCCTTCTCCGCGCCCGGGACGTCGCGCGCCTCCACCAGCACGAGATTTTCGATGCGGATACCATATTCACCTGTCTTGTAATAGCCCGGTTCGTTCGACACGATCATGCCGGGCTGTAGCGGTTCATCGCCGCCGCCGAATGTCGCGATGCGCTGTGGCCCCTCATGCACCGAGAGGAAGCTGCCGACGCCGTGGCCGGTGCCATGTGCATAATCGAGGCCACGCTCCCACAGCGCGCGCCGCGCCAGCGCGTCCAGCTGTCCGCCTCTCGTCCCGGTGGGGAACAGCGCGCGGGCGACAGCGATATGGCCCTTCAGCACTAGGGTAAACCGCTCGCGCATCTCCTCGCTTGGCGCGCCGATGGCAATGGTGCGGGTGATGTCGGTCGTGCCGTCGCGATATTGCCCGCCCGAGTCGACCAGATAGAGCATGTCGGGCGCGATTGGGCGGTTGGTCTTTTCCTCGACGCGATAATGCACGACCGCGCCGTTCGGCCCCGCGCCGCTGATCGTGTCGAAGCTGAGATCGACCAGCTTGCCTGTTTCCCGACGGAAAGCATGCAGCCGTTCCGCTGCGCTCAGTTCGGTTTGGCTGGCAGCAGGCCCCTCTATGCTGATCCAGTGCAGGAAACGAATGAGCGCCGCATTATCGCGCAGCTGCGCCGCGTCTTGCCCGACAATCTCAACCGGGTTTTTGACCGCCTTGGCCAGCACCACCGGATCGCGCGTTGCCTCGACCGTTGCGCCTCCGGCTTCGAGCGCCTCGAAAATGGCGGCGACGGCGCGCTCCGGATCGGCAGCAACCGTCTTGCCCGACCATTCGCTGGCCAGCGCAGCGGCAAATTCCGCGCGATCCCGCAGGGCGACCCGGTTGCCCAGATGCTTGCGCAGGTCGTCCGTCACCTTGCCGGGCGCGATGAACAGGTCGACCGTGCCGTCCGCCTTCGCGATTGCATAGGACAGCGCAACCGGGGTTCGCGCAACGTCACTGCCGCGGATATTGAGCGCCCAGGCGATGGAATCGAGCGCAGAGAGCACTGAGGCATCAGCCTTGCGCTGCTTCAGCCATATCGCGATATCGTCCAGCTTGTCGCGATGGTCCTTGCCTGCATAGTCTACGCCATGCGGCTGGGCAGGGGCGAGGCTGGGCGCAGGCCTTTCGGTCCACACGGCATCGACCGGGTTATCGGCGACCGCTACCAGCTCCGCGTCGTGCGCCTTGAGCTTCGCGCGTACCTGCTGCACCCATCCGCGCGTGTGCAACCATGGATCATAGCCGATCCGCTGTCCTGCGCTCACATGCTCGGCCAGCCAATCGGCGGGCGGTGTCGCTGGAACCGAACAATATTCGTAGAGATCGCCGTCGACCTGATCGCGGACCTGCAAGGTGTACCGGCCATCGACGAAAATCGCCGCGCGGTCCTGCATGACGACCGCTGATCCAGCCGACCCGCCGAAGCCCGTCAGCCAAGCGAGACGCTGGGCATAGTCGCCCACATATTCGCTCATATGCTCATCGGTCAGCGGGATGACGAACCCGTCGAGATCGCGGCTGGACAGCTCCATGCGCAGTGCATGGAGCCGTTCGGCAAATAGTGACACTTTTTCCGCTGCAATCGCCGTGGACATTTTTTCTCCTTGCACCCGGAGGCCTTGCTAACAACATAGGCGCGTTCAGGCGTTCCTGCCACTTTATACGGATATTTGATGACCCAAACCGCCTCGCTCGCCTCCGTTCCCGTCGCTCAGCGTCGCGCTCATACGATCAGCAATCATGGCCGGACCATCGATGATCCTTATGCGTGGTTGCGCGATCCGGGCTACCCGGATGTGAAGGACAAGGATGTGCTCGCTTATCTTGAGGCGGAAAATCGCTGCTTCGAACAGGCGATGGAACCGCATCAAGAGACAATTGACGGGCTGTTCGCCGAGATGAAGGGGCGCATCAAGGAAGATGACAGCTCGGTTCCGCAAAAAGATGGGGACTGGATTTACTGGCGTGCGTTCGAGGCCGGTGCGCAATATCGCAAATGGTATCGCAAACCCGTTTCCGGCGGCGAGGACCAGCTAATCATCGATGAGCCCGCGCTGGCCGATGGGCATGATTATTTTCGGTTGGGCGCAGTCTCGGTCTCGCCATGCGGACGCTATCTCGCCTTTGCGAACGACACCGACGGCAGCGAACGGTTCGAGGCGCGCGTCCGCGATCTCCAAACCGGCGAGATGCTGCCTGATGTGATACCCGGCACATTGTCGGCATTGGTCTGGACGAGCGACAGCAAGGCGCTGCTTTACAGCCTCGCCAATGAAAACTGGCGTACCGACAATGCGCGCGTCCATGTTCTCGGCACGTCAGTGGAGGAGGATCGCGAGATTTTCCACGAGGATGATGAGGGTTTTCGCGTATCGATTGGGCTGAGCTCTTCGGAAAAATGGATCATCATCGGCACGGGCGATCATGTGACCAGTGAGGCATGGCTGGTGCCTGCGGATGATCCGCTAGTCCCGCCGCGTCTCGTGTCCGCACGTCAAGCGGGCCGCGAATATGACGTCGATGAGCATGACGGCACATTGTATATCCGCACCAACGATACGCACCCGAATTTCCGGCTGGTGCGCGCAACGCTCGATGCCCCGGATGCATGGGAAGAAGTGATCGGCGCGGACGACCATTTCTATCTGACCGACGTCAGCCTGTTCAAAGGGTTCTATGTCACGGAAGGGCGGCTTGACGGGCTCGATCAGATCGAGATCCGCGACTATGCAACGCACACGCCCAAGCGGCTCGAATTCCCCGAGGCGAGCTATTCCGCCTCGCTTGACGACAATCCCGAATATGATGTGACGAAGATCCGCATCGGCTATGAATCGATGGTCACGCCCGATCGCATCTACGACGTTCATCTCGATGACGGCCGATGGGAGCTGCTGAAGGAGCAGGAAATCCCGTCAGGCTATGACGCATCGAAATATGCGACGCAGCGGCTGATGATAGAGGTGCGCGACGGCACTTCGGTGCCGGTCTCTATCGTCTACCCCGTCGATTTTCCGATGGACGGCACCGGCAAGCTGCACCTTTACGGTTATGGCGCCTACGGCCTGTCCATCGAACCGGGCTTTTCGACATCGCGGCTGTCGTTACTCGACCGGGGCTTCGCCTATGCCATCGCGCATATCCGCGGCGGGGACGATCTGGGCCAGCAATGGTATCTCGACGGCAAGCTGGAAAAGCGTGCCAACACGTTCAACGATTTTGTCGACGTGGCGAAGGGCTTGATCGAGCGCGGGTTTACCGCTGCGGGGCAGATCAGCATTTCAGGCGGATCGGCGGGCGGCGAGTTGATGGGGGCCGTCTGCAATTCAGACCCGGATCTGTGGGGCGCAGTCGTTGCGCATGTCCCGTTCGTCGACGTGCTCAACACGATGCTGGATGCGTCGCTGCCGCTGACGCCGGGCGAATGGCCCGAATGGGGCAACCCCATTGAGGAGGCAGACGCGTTCGACCTGATCGCGTCCTATTGCCCCTATCAGAATGTGAAGGCGCAGGCCTATCCGCCCTTGCTGGTGACGGCAGGTCTCAACGATCCGCGCGTCACCTATTGGGAGCCCGCGAAATGGGTCGCGAAGCTGCGCGCGACGAAGACGGACGGCAATATCCTGTTGCTCAAGACCAATATGGGCGCGGGCCATGGCGGCAAGTCGGGCCGCTGGGAATCGTTGAAGGAAACAGCCGAAGAGTTCGCTTTCATCCTCTGGCAGATGAAATGCTGAGCTTCGAAGCCAACCGCTCTATTGTTGGGCGGGTTTCTGTTCCGTCGTTTCCGGCGGTGGCGGGGCCACTTGCATATTGGTCGGCCCGCCGGCACGCGGCGTAATCGGAATACTGCGCGGCTCCAGAATGGCGGCGGCCTCGATCACATCGAGGGCGCGACGCGCTTCATTATATTTCCGGGCCATCTGTATCCACGTATCCGCCGCCTCATGGTCGGGCATGCGTTCGATTTCCTCAAGCGCCGCGTCAACCCGGCTGGCGGACAGAAGCAGCTTGGCGCGTTCAATCATACGCTGCGGCGCGCGGGTCGGAGCATCCGCCTTGCGGACGATGATCAGGCTGGCGATTTCCCGCTTCGTTGATGTCCACCAGTCGGTCTTGCCCTCCGTGCCCAAAAGCTCGGGTGTCACCTCGTCGAGGCCTGCTTGCAGATCGGCCAGCGTGATCGGGTCGTTCGCCGCATTGATAATCGTGGCGACCGCGCGCGGCTGTGCGCCGCCGAAACGGAGCCTGAGTTCGCCTTCGAGGTAGCTGAGCGGCGTGCCGCGATCGAGCGCGCGGCGCGTGGCGAACGCAATCAGCAGGCCTTCCGCGCGTGCTGCATTCCCACCGGCCCCGGCGGCCTGTTCGGAAATCGAATCCAGCTTTGCAGATACGCTGGCGAGCCGGGCTTCCAGCGTGGCAACGCTCTGGGCGGTCTCCGTTGCACGGGCTGAAGGCTTGTCCAAATCCTCTTCGCTCTGATTCATCAGGGCCATGGCCGCCGCGTTGTCGGCTTCTGCCTGACCGGTTCCCTCGTCCCATAATTTCTGGAGGGCGGGCGACGCCCAGATCGTCGCGGCAATACCGCCGACGAAAGCCAGCAAGACGAGAATAAGGATGACCGGCCCCTTTGTGCCGGGCTTCGTTCTCTGCGGTGGGGTGGTGGAGGGCGATGCCTCGACCGCAGAATATTCGTTATTCATATTATGCCCCTGGACGATGCGACCCCGCCTTCTTGACATATTTGATGCGCCAAGGCCAGCATGGCTGAATCGCTCGGCTCATCCGTGGCTTGAGCGTCTCTCCACCCGGTTCCTGCTGCCGCCAGCGCTGCCTGCGATATCGCGATGAGCGAAAGGTCGTGGCGGGCGCTCGCGGGCACCAATGCTTTCAACCGTGCGGCTGCCTTGGGGGAGTGGGCGAGTATTATGGAGCCGGATTCTGTTGTCGCGGCCAGGCCGGTCGCATCGCCCGCCTCGATCGTGCGATAGACCGGCACGCGTGTAATGTTGAGCGCGCCGGGGTCGAACGGGCGCACCTCCTCGCCGCACAGGTGGAGGATATTCCTGTACCCCGCGCGCTCGATTGCCTGCGCGAGCGCCCCCGCATTTGGTCCTGCGACCTGAACATCGCAAAGGCCCGCGTTGGTGGCGGCGTTGGCCGTTGCGTCTCCAACAGTGAAGGTCAGTAGTTCGCGATAGAGTGATAGGTTGCCCCCCGCGTGGCGCAACGCGTTGGCGCTGGTGAGCATCACGGCATCGAAGGCGCGCGGATCGGGCGGATTCCACTGAACGGGCTCAATCGAAAATAGCGGGTAGATCACGGGGGTGAGACCGTGTGTTCGGGCGCGCGCGGCGCTCGCGTCGGCGCCCGGCTGTGGGCGGCAGATGACGACGCGGCAATTCATCCGGCGAAAAGCGCCCGCAGTGCCGGGCTTGCGCGGGACAGCAACGTTCGTCCCAGGCTTTGCGCACCTGCGATATCGCCGCGCGCCAGCTGCTCTTCCTCAACCACATGCTCGTTGCCGTCGGGCGATAATATCTCTGCGCGCAGCACTATCTCGTCGCCCTGTGGCACCGCCAGCGCGGCAATCGGTGAATGACATGTGCCGCCCAGCGCCAACAGGACGGCGCGCTCCGCCAGCACGCAGGTGCTGGTTGGCGCGTCGTCGATAGCCGCGATCAGCGCGTGCACCGGGTCATTATCACGCATGACCTCGATACCGACGGCCCCTTGCGCCGGGGCGGGCAGCATCTGATTGACGGGAACTGGCGTTCCGATATCGTCATAGCCCAGCCGGGCCAGTCCGGCGGTTGCCAGCAGCGTCGCATCGGCCTCGCCAGCGTCCAGCTTCGACAGGCGGGTCGCGACATTGCCGCGAAACAGGACGATTTCAACGTCAGGGCGCAGCCGCCGGATCTGCGCGGAGCGCCGTTGAGAGCTTGTGCCCAGTCGCCCGTTGTGCGGTATTGCGTCGATTGTCGCCGCACCGACCAACGTATCGCGAACATCTGCGCGGGGCAGCATTGCGGCGATCGCGAAGGCTTCGGGCCGTATCGTTTCGACATCCTTCATCGAATGGACGGCGGCGTCGATAGAGCCTTCGTGCAACCACTGGTCCAGCTCCTTGGTCCACAATGCCTTGCCGCCAATGTCCGCCAAGGGTCGGTCCAGAACCTTGTCGCCGCTGGCGGTTACTGGCACGATCTCAATCCGGTCCTCGCTCCATCCATGGGCCTCCCGCAGCGCCTTCGCCACGAGATTGACCTGCGCGATGGCAAGCGGAGAGGCGCGGGTGCCCAGGCGCAACGGGCGGCCGGATGGAAAAGAGTTGGTCATATGATCCTTGCTCTAATCGCCTTGATGGCTAGAGAAAAGGCGCAATGGCAATCATATTGGGTCTGGAATCGAGCTGCGATGAAACAGCCGCCGCGCTGGTGGCGGATGACGGCACCGTGCTCGCGCACAAGTTGGCGACGCAAGAGGCGCAGCACAGGCCCTATGGCGGGGTAGTGCCGGAAATCGCCGCGCGCGCGCATGTCGAGGCGCTGACGCCTCTGATCGATGCGGCCTTTGAAGAGGCTGGGATGACGCTGGCCGATGTGGATGCGGTCGCGGCAACTGCCGGGCCGGGCCTGATCGGGGGCGTGATGGTGGGGCTGGTCACCGGGAAAGCGCTCGCCCATGCCGCGCAAAAGCCTCTGATTGCCGTCAACCATCTGGAGGGCCACGCGCTGTCGCCGCGTCTCGCCGACCCGACGCTCGCTTTTCCCTATATGCTTTTGCTGGTCTCGGGCGGGCACTGCCAGCTTTTGCGGGTGGAGGGCGTGGACCAATATCGGCGGCTGGCGACGACCATCGATGACGCGGCAGGCGAAGCGTTCGACAAGACGGCAAAGCTGCTGGGGCTGGGCTATCCCGGCGGGCCGGAGGTCGAGAAGGCGGCATTGCGGGGAGATGCGTCCGCCGTGCCGCTGCCGCGCCCGCTGGTTGGCAGCGATGACCCCAATTTCTCTTTCGCGGGCCTGAAAAGCGCGGTGCTCCGTGCGCAACAATCCGGCAAATATCGTGCCGACGACATCGCCGCGAGCTTCAGTCAGGCCGTTATCGATTGCCTGACCGACCGGACCCGACGCGCGCTCGATGCCCGCGATACGGTGTCCGCGCTGGTGGTGGCGGGCGGTGTCGCGTCGAATGCAGGCATACGCGATGCGCTGTCCGGTCTGGCTGCACAGCAAGGCCTGCCCTTCGTCGCGCCCCCGCAATGGCTGTGTACGGACAATGCGGCAATGATTGCCTGGGCAGGGGTTGAACGTTTCCGCCTGGGCCTTATCAACGACATGGAAGTGCCCGCGCGTCCGCGCTGGCCGCTTGACCCGACCGCGGAAAAGGTGCGCGGCGCGGGTGTGAAAGCGTAACAGGTTCAAGGGAGATCCCTCAGATGAAGATAGGCGTGGTCGGCGCGGGAGCATGGGGTACAGCCCTGGCTCAGGTCATGGCCGAGGGCGGCGACGTGCTGCTCTGGGCACTGGAGCAGGAGGTCGCCGACGCGGTCAATGGCGCGCATGAAAATGCCATCTATCTGCCCGGCCTCGCGCTCAACCCGGACATCAAGGCGACATCCGACCTTGCCGACATGACGGCGTGCGATGCGCTGCTGATCGTAACGCCGGCACAGCATGTGCGCCAGGTCGTCAGTCAGCTCCCCGTCGGGGATCAGCCGGTGATCCTGTGTGCAAAGGGGATTGAGGCGGGCACCGGCAAGCTGATGTCGCAGGTCGTTGAGGATGTCGTGCCCGGCGCAACGATCGGCGTTCTGTCCGGTCCCACATTCGCGCATGAGGTGGCGGCGGGTCTGCCAACGGCGATCACGCTTGCCTGCAATAATGACGCCATGGCCGAACAGCTTCTGGAGCGGGTCGCTCGACCGACCTTCCGGCCTTACCTGTCCGACGATGTGATCGGTGCGGAAGTGGGCGGGGCGGTCAAGAATGTTCTGGCCATTGCCTGCGGCGTTGCCGATGGCGCGGAACTGGGGCTCAACGCACGGGCGTCGCTCATCGCGCGGGGCTTTGCGGAAATGTCGCGTTTCGGCGTCGCCCTGGGCGCGCGGGCAGATACGCTGGGGGGGCTTTCCGGGCTGGGGGACCTTGTGCTCACCTGTTCGTCGACCAATTCCCGCAATTTTTCATTGGGCAAGGGGCTGGGCGAGGGCAAAAGCGCGCAAGAGCTGCTTTCCAACCGGCGTACCGTGGCCGAGGGCGCATCGACCGCGCCGGTTCTGCGCGATGCCGCGCGCGGCGCGGGTGTGGAAATGCCGATCGTCGAGGCGGTGTGCGCCTTGCTTAATGGCACGGTTGGCGTCGGCGATATGATCGATGCGCTGCTGTCGAGGCCCCTGCGGAGCGAATGACGATATACTTGGCGGTTCGCTTCGCTTATTGTCCCTGAAATTTTGGGAAGGATCAGCGGTTTGGTAACGTCCCAGCCGTCGGGTGACAGCAGCCAGGAACAGAATGATCTAGCCGCTCTTGCCAAGGGCGGACGCACCAACGTGTTCGGCTTTCTGCTGCGTTTGGCGGCGCGTATCCCGTTCCTGTTCATCGCTGGGCGGGTGTACGGGCCGGATGTACTCGGACGGTTCGCTTATGCGATACTGGTCGTGGAATTCGCGGCGCAGCTGGCGACGCTCGGGCTGAAACGCGGGCTTGCCGCCGCGCTTGCGCAAACCAAGCGCGAAGAGAGCCATGTCCTTGCCGACGCGATGATATTGACGCTGGCAGCATCCCTGCTGGCGGCTGGTCTGCTGATACTGTTTCCGCAGGCGATGTTCCCCAATAGCAGCCTCAACGGTCTCGACCGGCTGTTGCCGCTCATCATATTGGCGGTTGCAGGTACGGAGGTTGCGCTGGCTGCGTGCGCGTGGCGATATGATATCGCCGCCACCGTGCGGGCGCGCGCGATTATAGAGCCATGGACGATCAGCATAGCGGCTTGGCTGCTTTCTTATTACTCACTGCGTGACGGACTGATCCTGTCCTATGTCCTGTCGATGATTGCCGCGCTGGTCGCGGCGCTATGGTCGATGAACCGGCATTTCAGGTGGTCGGGGGGCTGGAGCCCCAGTCCGCGCCGCCTGTGGCGCATGGCGCGCATCAACATGCCGTTGGCTGCGGCTGATGCTGTGGAATGGGGCTCGCGCCGCCTCGATCTGGCGCTGCTTGGTCTGTTCGTCAGCCCGGCCGTGGTGGGCATCTATTATGTGGCGCAGCAGGTTGCGTCCTTGCCGCAAAAGCTGAAAACCAGTTTCGAGCCGATATTGGGCCCGGTCATTACGCGCAATCTGGCGGAAAAAAACCATGCCGCGATTGCCCGCCAGGTCAGTCAGGTCGGCTTCTGGATCGTAGCGGCGCAGGCGGGCGTTGCTCTGGCGCTCGGGATCCCGGGAGAAGCGGTGATGGGCCTCGTCGGCCCGGAATTTGTCGCCGGGGCGCTGGCGCTGGGGTGCCTGCTGTTTGCCGAGGTGGTGGCGGCCACGGCAGTTGTCAGCGAAAGTGCGCTCGTTTACCTTGCACGCCACCGCAATCTGATGATTTCGCTTGCGATGATCGCGTTGCAAGCCGCCCTGAGCTTTATACTAATCTTGATGGTCCGGAATGCTGAGCTAGGCATGACCGTATTGGCCGCAGCACCTGCCCTTGCGCTGGCGCTGGCGCTGGCGTTGAGTTCGTTCGTCAAGTCGCGTCTGTTGCAACGGCTGTTGCATTATCGCGTTACGATCTGGCGGCCAGCCCTGTTCATCGCCGTCAGCGTGGCGGTGATCGTCGGCAGTCTGTTTATATCCTTGCCGCCGCACTTTGAATGGGCGGAACTGGTGTTCGGCATTCCCGCCATTCTGGCCGCCTATAGCGCCGTCATCTGGCGGTTCGGTTTCGGGCCCGACGATCGGGCGCTTTTCAGGAAATCGGTGGCCGCGCCCGCCGCGAAGTGAGGACAAAAGAAAAGGGCCGCAACCGGATGGTTGCGACCCCTTCCCAATCGATTTCCGATCGGATCAGAAGCTGACCGACAGAGTTCCGAAAACCGAGTCGTCGGAGAAATCGTCAACCGACGCGGCGTTCACGCCGGTGTAGGTGACGCCCAGCGACAGGTTGTCGGTGAGGGCCCAGCTGGCGCCCAGCGACCAGTCGAAACCGTCGTTGTCGGTCGAACCGGTCAGAGCCTTCGGCGCGAGAACGCCGTCGGTGTAACCGAGGTGAGCCGACAGCGAGATCGGCGTGTTGGGGATGCCCATGCCGAAATCGGTGTAGAGGTACAGGTTGTCGTCGCTGCCCAGCGAATCCTGATCAGGTGCGTAAGCAACACCGAAGGTTGCGTCGACCGGGCCAAGCGTCGTGGCGATGGAAGCATAGGGCTCCCAGTAATCGACGTCCACACCCTTCGTGGCGTTGGGGTACATGTAGTACAGAACGCCGACGTCGAGCGTCAGACCGGGGGTGACTTCACCCGACCAGCCGCCATAGATGTCGATTTCAGCTGCGCCAAAGGTAGAAGTAGCAGCCGGGCCAGCGTCAGCAAGCGAGGAACCCCAGGTGCCGATGTAGAAGCCGCTCTCATGACCGAGGTCGATGCCGCCCTGAATGGCAACGTCGCCGGTCGACAGGCTGATGCCACGGAAACGATAGTCGGTTACGACTGCAGCGTTGCCGCTGACGGTGAAACCTTCGAGTTCCTGAGCCATGGCAGGCGTGGCAACTGCTGCCAGCGCGAGCGCCGACACACCAAGAATGATATTACGCATAGATATTTTCCCTTCGTAGAGTCGATCAATTGATCGTCCCACCTGCGCTCGGGCCGGTACCTCGTTGGACGCTCCGATCAAGAGCCGGGCCAGTCACCGCGAACAGCCTCTAAATGGCGGCGGATTTTGCGCCGCACAAGCCAAAATCAGTCACTTTGATGAAAATGAGCACACAGGTGTTGCGTCAATGCAACGCTTGGCGGCGGGTGGCCATAAAACGGCCCAAATGGTTAATTTTATGTTGTTTGTGCCATCCCAGGACGGAATCGCAGAATTTATCCGCGATTCACGCAATTTTTGAACGCGCGATCGAGGTCCGCCATCAGATCGGAGGGATGCTCAAGGCCGATATGTAGTCGGATCACAGGATCCTGCTCCGTCCATTCTTTCGCGGTGCGGCATCGCTGCGGATCGGCCGGAATGGCCAAACTTTCGTACCCGCCCCAGCTATATCCGATGCCGAAATGCGTCAGGCTGTCTATAAACTGCGCGCGGGTAGCGGTGTCGGCGCCGCGCAGCGTGAAGCTGAACAGTCCGGATGAGCCGGAAAAATCCCGCTTCCAATATTGATGCCCCGGACTTTCTGGCAGGGCGGGGTGAAACACTCGCCCGACCTCTGGCCTTCCGTCGAGCCACTGCGCGATTTCGAGCGCGGAACGCTGATGCTGGGCGAGGCGCACGGCGAGCGTTCGTAGACCGCGCATTGCGAGCCAGGCATCGTCCGGTCCGCAAATCTGCCCGAACATGCGTGCGGTTTGTTGCAGACGCGGCCAGTGCTCCGTGTTCGCCGTTACCGAACCAAGCATGACGTCGCTATGTCCGACGATATATTTTGTGCAGGCGAGGATCGAGATATCGACGCCATGCGACAGAGCCGGAAAAAAGAGCGGTGTCGCCCATGTGTTGTCAAGGATCGTGACGATGCCGCGCGATCGCGCAATCTTGGCAATGGCGGGAATATCCTGCACTTCCATCGTCAGGCTACCCGGACTTTCGAGAAATATGGCGCGGGTGTTCGGGCTGATCAGAGCCGCGATATCAGCGCCGGTCATCGGGTCATAATATAGCGTGTCGATGCCCAATGGCCGCAGCATCTGTTCGCAGAAAGTCCGCGTGGGTTCATAGGCGCTGTCCACCATCAGCAGCTGGTCGCCGGGCTGGAGCACCGCCATCAGTGTTGTGGAGATCGCGGCGACGCCCGAAGGAAACAGCGCCGTTCCCGCCGCTCCCGGCTCCATTTCCGTCAGCGCATCGGCCAGCGCCCACTGGGTCGGCGTGCCTCTGCGGCCGTAATACCAGTGATTGTCCTTGCCCGCTGCTCCGGATTTCAGGTGAGCGGTGTCTTCATAGAGGATCGTCGATGCGCGCCAGACCGGCGGATTGACGACGCCGCCGGGTTGACCGGGAATCCCCGTCCATTCCGAACGCCGCCCCGCTTCGGTCAGCCGGGTTTCCGGATTGCGCGCGTCCGACTCATCGCTCATGCCGGGCCAAGGGCCTTGGGCATGCTCGCGTCCGCGCCCCATTCGCTCCAGCTGCCGTCGTAGAGCGTCACGTCATCCTTGCCGAGCAGGCGCGCGCCGAACAAAACGCACGCAGCCGTCACGCCGCTGCCGCACGATGTGATCAGTGGGGTGTCGAGGTTCACGCCCGCCTCGATGAAAAGGCCGCGCAATTCATGACCGCGCTTCCACGTCCCGTCGGTATGGAACAGTTTGGAATAGGGCAGGCACACCGAGCCGGGGATATGGCCGGACGCCATGCCGGGGCGGACCTCCGGTTCCTCGCCTGTGAACCGGCTCATGGTGCGCGCATCGACGACCTGCGCTGCCTTGCTGTCGATATTGGCGCGGATCTGGTCTTTCGTGACGATTGCTTTCTCGTCCTTCCACACCGTGAAATGGCGATGGCGAAGCTGCGTCTTGCCGCTTTCGGTCGGCCGCTTTTCGGCGAGCCACTTACCCAGACCGCCGTCAAGGACCGCTATATTGGGCGCGCCGAAAACCTCGAACAGCCACCATGCCCGTGCCGCCGTGCGCAGTGGGCTGTTGTCATAAAGCACGATGCGGCTGCCGTCGCCCAATCCTAGCGCCTGCATCCGGCTGGCGAATTTTTCCGCCGGAGGAACGCTATTGGGGCGGGGATCATTGCTGTCGACCAACTCGGCGAGGTTCAGGAATACTGCGCCGGGAATATGCTGAGCCTCATATTCTGCGGCGGCATCCCGCCCCATTTCGGGCAAGAAATAGGTCGCGTCCACGATCCTCAGGTCGCTCGCGTCCATATTCTCCGCCAGCCAGTCCGTGCTTACCAAGATATCCATGATCGCGTTGTCGCCCCTTAAACCGTTGATCGATGTTCGATAAGGGAAGGTGCCCGCGGTTTCCAGCCCCTTTGCGCGGGCCGGCTTCCTGTTCTATAGGCTTCGCGCATGAACCCGACCCATCTTGGCAAGACCAGCGCGCTCCCGGCCTCTCCGCAAGAGGCCGTGCTCGATTATGTCCCCAATCCGCGCGCGGGCAGCCGCTATATGGTGCGTTTTTCCGCGCCTGAGTTCACATCGCTGTGTCCGGTGACGGGGCAGCCGGATTTCGCGCATCTGGTGATCGATTATGTTCCGGGCGAAACGATCGTCGAATCAAAAGCGCTCAAGCTGTTTCTCGGGTCGTTCCGCAATCATGCCGCGTTTCATGAGGATTGCACGGTCGGCATCGGCCAGCGGTTGTTCGAAGAGATGCAACCCGAATGGCTGCCCATCGGCGGATATTGGTATCCGCGCGGAGGCATTCCGATCGACGTGTTCTGGCAATCGGGCCCGCCGCCCGCCGATGTCTGGATACCGGCGCAGGATGTGCCGGGCTATCGTGGTCGGGGATAGAATGAGGGGCATGGAAAAAGGGCGCCGGATGTCCGACGCCCCGATCCTGTTGTGCGTGACAGATGATTTCCGTCAGGCCGCTTTCTTGTCGTCCTGATAGCGCTCAATCGCTTCTTCCGTGATGCGACGCGCTTCGGCGGCGTTGCCCCAGGTGCCGACGCGCACCCATTTTTCGGCTTCCAGATCCTTGTAGTGCGTGAAGAAATGCTCGATCTGCGCGAACACGATGTCGGGCAAATCGCCCTTTTCCTTCACATTGGAATAATAGGGGAAGGTCGCATCGTCGGGCACGCAGACCAGCTTTTCATCGCCGCCATGCTCATCCTCAAGGTTCAGCACCGCAATCGGGCGCGCACGCACGACGCAGCCGGGGATGAATGGGGAGCGGGCCACGACCAGCGCATCGAGCGGGTCGCCGTCGGGCGACAATGTGTGCGGAACGAAGCCATAGTTCGCGGGGTAGCGCATCGGCGTATGCAGAATGCGGTCCACGAACAGCGCGCCGCTGCCCTTGTCGAATTCATATTTCACGGGCTCACCACCCGTCGGAACTTCAATGATGACATTGAGACTATGCGGCGGATTTTCACCCACCGGGATCAAGTCGATTCTCATGTAGGGCCTGACTTCAATTACGTTATTATAAAGGGCGTTTATGTTTTCGGTTGAAGCAGCCTGTCGAGGCTGCCCTCACCCTCTCCTATTTTTTCAAGGCGCGGATAGCGCAAACCGAGTGAATAATCGAGTCTTACCACTCTAATACTTTTGTCTTGCTTAATAATCAGCTCAATCGGTTGTTTTGCGGTCTTCGCACTTCGCAGCGCGTCCTTGAATAGATCGCCGGAAAACTCAATGCCGTTTACCGCGATTATCTTCATGCCTACCGCAAGATCGGCCTTGAAGGCGGGGCTGTCCCAGATCACCGAGACGATATCGCCGTCATTCTTGACGGCGAGGCCGATACCGTAGGTCTGATCGACGCCCTTGATGGCCTTTTCGATTTCCCTGGTCATCGAATTGGGCGTGTCGCCATAGGTCAGGCGATAGCCGCCCAGCGCGAATCCAGCCTTGGGAGCCTCAATGGTCGTCTTGTCGACATGGGATTGCAGGAAGGCCGCCCAGTCATAGGGTTGCACCGCGTTCAGCGTATCGATCACGTCCTGCCGCGTATAGGTAAGCTGACCCCAGTCGCCGTCGTTGACGCCGAAGAAGGTGCGCGCGAAATCATCAAGGCCCTTCATCCCGCCGCTTTCCCGGCGGATGATGCCATCGGCCTCCAGCCACATGAGCAGGCCTTCATTATAATAGTCTTCGGCCCGCTGCCAGCTGGTCCAGCCCTTGGGGCGGCGTGCGGCGATAATCGGATCATGTGTGGTGTCTTCCAGCGGCCGCCATTGCCGCCCCACGGCGGTGTCGAGCCGTGCGGCGATGGAGGCGAGCGCGTCGAGCGTCTGCTCTTTGGTAAAGAGGCCTGACCGCGCGCCCAATATATAGCCCCAGAATTGCGTTTGCCCCTCATAGACCCAGAGCAGATTGTCCTGCATCGGCGTGCGATAGTCGGGCGTCCACAGCAGTTCGGGGCGACGGAACTTTCCGTCCCAGCTATGCACAAATTCGTGCGGCAACAGGTTGCGGTCGCCCGGTCCGTCGTTCCATTTTGTGAAATAGCCGGGATCGACGGCATTCTCGCTGCTGCGATGATGCTCCAGCCCGATGCCGCCCATCTCGCCGGTGATGGCGAACAGGAAATCATAATGGTCGAAATGCTTCGCGCCGAACAGCGCGAGCGCTTCGCTGATCAGTTTCTTGTGCAGGGAAATTTGTTCGGTGCTGGCGGTCAGCTCGGATGGCGCATCGGCTACCATGTTGAGCATCACATTCTCGCCCAGATCGATGGCTTTCGCATATTTGCCCGCGAATACCGGCGAATCGACCAGCGTTTCATAATCCGTTTCGTTGTAACGGACGGTCGCGCCGCTCTTCTCCCCACGCAGCGCGGTGTAGGCGGTCCATCCGGTGGGATAGGTCACACTCGCCTGCACCGGGATTTGCCGCACATAATATCCGGCAGGATAGAAGGAGACCGTTTCGAACTGCAGGTTCATCATCTTGTCGGTGACGGCGACGCGGCCCTGATTGGATGCGGTGGCGTTCAGAAACTGAAATTCCATCACGATTTCGCGTGCGCCCTCGGGCACATTTATGTGCAGGGCGTAGACATCGAGTGGACTGCGGGTCCAGCCGATATCCTCACCATTTGCGGTGATTTTGATGCCCGCGACCTTCTCGATCTGCCCGCGCGGGGCGTGCTTGCCCGGCAGCCATTCGGGATAGAGCAGGGTGAGCGGGCCGGAGGAGGAAACCGGAATCGTCTGCTTGACGCGCCAGATGCGCTGGGTCGTGTCGGTGGCATCGACCTCCAGCCGCATCGTGCCGGGATAGGGCGTGTCGCGGGGCGTCTGTACCGTATCGATCACCGGCTGGGCGACGGGTGCGGACCGGGTGGCGGTCGTCGCATCCTGCGCGATCGCAGATGTAGCCAGCGCACTGGAAAGAAGGAGGGTGAACGAAATTGCGCGACGCATGAATGGTCCTTTTGATGGTATGGATTGTGCCCGACAGAGCTTCGCCCGGCACAATGACGTGCGGTCGCGTGTCCGTCCACCCCCGTCAGGCCACATTTCATCGCGCGCGGGCTTTGGCGCGGTTCTCAATCGGGCGACGGAAAACGCTCAAATGCTGGCAATGTATGCGCCTCTTTCATCCAGTCCAGTCGCTCGGCCACTTGGATATGCGCCTGCGGTGGAAACGCTTCCGGATCGTCAAGCGTCACCGTCTGTATATCGACGATGCCGGGCAAGGCCTCCGCATTGCGAAAATAAAGGCCTGTCCCGCATTCCGGGCAAAAGCTGCGATGGCTGGCGCCCGATGAGTTGATTGTCTTCGCTTCCCCTTGCGTCACCTTGAAGGCTTCCTCCCGGAATGCCGCCCATGCGACCATTGGCGCGCCCGAACTTTTGCGGCAGTCGCTGCAATGACACAGCGCCTGATGCAGCGGCTCACCGTCCACCTCATAACGCACCGCCCCGCAATGACATCCTCCGGCATGTGGCATGATTCGTCTCCCTCTGTGGATGGAACATAAAATGAACATTGTGCGACGGCAAGGTAGATCACAGATGTTTCCATTCCGCCGATTTCCCGCTAGAGGCGCTGCACTATGGCAAAGACAGAGACACCCAAGCCCATTCGCGGCACGCAGGATATGCTCGGCGGCACGCCCGACAGTCTGGCGGATCGCTTCGCCCATGTGGTTGAAACCTTTGAGCGGGTGCGCAAGCTCTATGGCTTCCGGCGGATCGAGGTTCCGGTGTTTGAGGCAACGGCGGTGTTCGCGCGCAGCCTTGGCGAAACGACGGATGTCGTGTCGAAGGAAATGTACACGTTCGAGGATCGCGGCGGCGACAGCGTCACCCTGCGCCCCGAATTCACCGCGGGGATCGCGCGCGCGTACATCACCGAGGGGTGGCAGCAGCATGCGCCGTTGAAGGTCGCGACGCACGGCCCGCTGTTCCGCTATGAGCGCCCGCAAAAGGGACGCTACCGCCAGTTTCATCAGCTCGACGCCGAAATTATCGGCGCAGCCGAACCGCTCGCCGATGTGGAGCTGCTGTGCTTTGCCGATCAGCTTCTGAAGGAGCTGGGGGTGGACGAGGGCGTCACCCTGACGCTCAACACGCTGGGCGATGCGCAAAGCCGCGATGCGTGGCGCGATGCGCTGGTCCAACATTTCGACGCGCACAAGGACGCGCTGAGCGAGGACAGCAAGGACCGGCTGCACCGCAACCCGCTGCGCATCCTCGACAGCAAGGATCCGCGCGATCAGGCGATTGTGGCGGACGCGCCGGATATAGATGCGTTCCTGACGGACGAGGCGCGCATCTTCTTTGACAAGGTCACAGATGGGCTGAAGGCGGCGGGCGTCGCTTGGGAACGCAATGCGCGGCTGGTACGGGGCCTCGATTATTATCGCCACACCGCGTTTGAATTTGTGACGAACCGTTTGGGCGCGCAGGGGACCGTGCTGGGCGGCGGGCGTTATGACGGTTTGATCGAGACGCTCGGCGGCCCGGTGACGCCTGCGGTCGGCTGGGCGGCAGGCATCGAGCGATTGGCGATGTTGCTGGAGGAGCCGGGGTCGGCAAAGATTGACGCTATCATTGCGCTGGAAGACGATGCGTTGTTGCCGCTGGCGCTGCAATGCCTGCAAAAGCTGCGCGCTAATGGCTGCTCGGCCGACATCATCGCATCCGGCTCGCCCAGAAAACGTTTCGACAAGGCGGCCCGCGTTGCGGCGCATGCGCTCGTTTCCATCGGTCAGCGCGACGACGCTCCTTATATAAATATACGTGGTGACAGCGACGAAGCGGCAAAGGTCGAGACATTGGTGCGGTCCGTTCACGAATGAAAATCTCTCCCGCCCGCATTTCCCAGATCGAGCGGCGCTTTGAAGAGGCGCAGGCGGCGATGGCGCGGCCGGACCTCGACCCTGCCGATTTCGTGAAACTGTCGAAAGAATATGCCGAGCTGGAACCGGTGGTGAAGGCCGCGCGGGCGGTCACATCCCTCGCCCGCGAAATTGC
>CAYGOH010000002.1:0-30996 GCA_964351385.1 uncultured Sphingobium sp.
TGATACACATTGCCACCGCTAGATACTGGCTCAAATTTGTCCACGCCGCCTAGACAATCTGGAACGGCTTCTATTCAGCGCGATTGGCCAACAGCAGCCACTAGGCATCAGAATCTGTGATGAAGCCTCTACAAGCGATTACGGTAATCGAAGGAGATGGTTTTCAACCGATAAGCAGATGCTTTCGCATGACTGCAGATTGCCACACCTAAACCTTTTCAAAATTATGCAAGAATACGTTCCAAAATTGATCGAATAGTACGATTTAACGAGAAATATAAATCTCTCTCCATGATTTTATATCCATAATGGATGTATCTAAAATAGGGATCGTTGCGTCTGATTTATTCAGAATTCCGCTATGATCCATTTCATAAGAACAGACATAATTAACAAATTTGTTTCATCATAGGAGAATGGTAGGAGTTAGGGTGCACATTGCGGCCCGATCCGCATCAATGCCATTTTCAATTGGCAATGCACTAGTCTTGCCCCGCCACCTTGTCCCGAAAACCAAGAACGGATTGATGAGCCTTTGCGGGCCCTTGCCAGGTCTCAAAGTAATCCCACATCTCTCGACTTTGTTCGGCGATCATAGGCTGCCGGCAATTGTTGACTCGGGTAGTGTCGGCCGGCCTATCAGTCTTTCGGTATCTGTCCGATGACTCGGCTCGGAGCTCGAAGCGACTTATTGCGGTTCACATCCCTCAAGATGCGAATTGCCTCACTTTACACCATACTTTTCGGTGCGACGCTGACGCTGATAGTTGTTGTAGCAGTGCAGGGTCTCGACCGGTATGGCAGGGCTGCCGCTAGCCGTGAGATGCAGGCGGATGCGCGTGTGTTTCAGGAAATACTGGACCGCAAGACCAATGCCATGGCTGAGTTGGCCCATGTGCTATCGCGTGACTTCGGGTTTAGGGAGGCCGTTGCGACAGAAGACACGCCGACAATCGCATCTGCATTGGTCAGTGTTTCGGAACGCGCTGGCGCAAGCTTTGCATTTGTCATTGGCCCTGATGGCGAGCTTGTCGCTACTAATAGAACATCAAACCTGCCTTTGCCTCGCATGTTCCATCTCGATCACAATGACGGAGATGCACATGGCGCGATGCTGGTGGGAGATATGCTGGTCCTGTCTGTTGCCGTTCCCATAAAGGCGCCGCACACCATCGGACAGCTCATCATTGGAAGCGCCTTGGACGAAAAGGAAATGGCGCGCCTGGCTCGTCTGTCACCCAATCCCATCGAAGCGCATGCGATGACGAGCGCATCGCTACCGGGCAGTATTCGTAAACTTCCTCTCGATCAGGTGATCTTCCAGCTGGAACCTGCCGGCGAACAGTTGCTTTGGGTCACGCCATTACCAGAATTGGATCCGGGGCTGGCTCCTGTCCTGGTCCTGAAGCATGACCTGAACATGGTGCTGGGCCAATATACATTCCTGAAGCGCATTCTGATGCTAATTGCCGCCTTAGGTATGGGCTTGAGCGTCTGGCTCAGCGCGCGGCTTGCCAACCAGATCACGCATCCGCTCCAGCGGCTGGAGGAGGCAGTTCGACAGTTTAGCGCCGGGGAATTCAATCAGGTGCCCGTTGAGTCTGGCGATGAGGTCGGTCGTTTGGCGCAAACCTTCAACTTTATGGCAGAAGCTATCGAAGAGCGCGAACGCCGGATCACAGCGGCGCTGCACGATCCGTTGACCCAGTTGCCAAGCAGACGCTTGTTTCTGGAAAAGTTGGATGAAGCTCTGCACCGTGTCGATCCTCAGCAATCGGTAGCTTTGATGCTGCTCGACCTGGATGACTTCAAAACCGTCAACGACACGCTTGGCCATCCTGCAGGAGATCAACTTTTACGCGAAATCAGTGCCCGCCTTGTTCGAACGCTTCCAGCGGGCATCGTTTCAAGGCTAGGGGGTGACGAATTCGCAGTGTTCATACCGGATTTCTACGATCCCTCGGCACTCGCGGAAGTTGCGAAGGGCCTCTTGTCCTGTCTTAAAGAGGAAGTGCAGCTTGAAGGGCAGGTTGTTATTCCGGCGGGTAGCCTGGGCATCGCTATCGGTCCGCGTGACGGTGATAACAGCGTGACCCTTATGAAGCATACCGACCTAGCTCTGTATGCGGCAAAGGGTGAAGGCAAAGATTGCTTCCGTTTCTTCGACCACGCACTTGGTGAAACGGCAACACGACATCAGATGCTTGAGCGAGACCTGCGCCGGGGAATCCGCGATCGTGAATTCAACCTCGCTTTTCAACCAATCTTCGACATGCAAGATCGTCGCCTGTCAGGTTTCGAGGCGCTTTTGCGCTGGCCGCAGCCCGACGGCACTGTGGCGGGACCACTGGAATTCGTTCCTGTGGCCGAGAAAACTGGTCTCATCAATGGATTGGGAGACTGGGTTATCGATGAGGCGTGTCGCCAGGCAGTGGATTGGCCGAACGAGCTGACGGTTTCGATCAACATTTCGCCCAAGCAACTTCTCAACCCGCACCTCATTGATTCCATTTCAAACGCGCTGGTGCGATACGGTCTTTCGCCCCGCAGGCTCGAAATCGAGATCACGGAAAATATCTTCATCCAAAACCACGCGCTTATGTTGAGCGCGCTTCGCAAGCTCAAAACGCTGGGCTTGCGCATGGCGCTTGACGATTTTGGGACCGGATATTCTTCCCTGAACCTGCTCCGGACTTTCCCTTTCGATCGCGTCAAAATCGATTCGAGTTTTGTAACGGATCTGTCGTCCGACAGAAATGCTGGTGAAGTCATCCGCGCCATCATTGCGCTCGCGGACGCTTTGCATATTGGAACGGTCGCAGAGGGTGTTGAAACAGAGCGACAGGCCGAAATTCTGGTGAGCGAAGGGTGCCGCGAAATTCAGGGGTATATCATCAGTAAACCGATGCATGGCGACCAAATATCCGGGTTTATTGCAAATGTCCCCGACATGGCTCGACAGATGTCGGGTATGGCGTCGATTAGCCATATAGAAACGAAATACGGAAAATCCATAAAATCATAATATTATGGTTGGCTGGCACTGCCCAACTGAAAGCTTCCTGGGTGGCGTCCTGAAGTAACATTTTGGCAGCAGCCTTCAGTGATGTCCGATAATCTTTATACTTTTACATGACTATATGACGAGTTACTCGAGCGGATGGAGGGGCTTGGTGCCATCTTTCGCAATTGCGACCAAAATGGATGCGATTGTCTTGCGCTTACACTTCAGGTTTATCGGCCGTTAACCGGGGCGTGTAACATTCCCTATGCAAATGAAAAAGGGATGATGTGGGGCGATTGTTGAAGGGATAAAGCGATGCTGGAATGGTTCACGAAGAAGGCACCCATTCGACACAAGTTTCAGTTTCTGCTTGCCGTTCATACAGCATTTGGCGTTCTTGCCCTGGCGGGAATTGTATCAGCAATAATCCAGATGATTCCGCTGGCGCTGGCGTTGGGCGGAATGGCTCTTGCTGGCCACTTTGTGACTGTGATCATCAGTGGACGACTGATCTGTGATCCTTACGTCGATACCGTAGTGCGTATGGAGGCCCTTGCGCTGGGAGATCTCGAATCGCCAGTCAATTATACCGACCATCTCGATTGTGTGGGGCGGATGACACGTGCGATGTCCGTGTTTAGAGAAAACGCGCAGAAAGCAAGCTCTGCTGAAGAAGTCAGCCGTGTGGTCGATGATTTGGCATCGTCTCTCTCCGCTCTTTCAGAAGGTGATCTCACTCTGAGAATTTCATCAGCCTTTCCCCAGAAATATGAGAGCTTGCGTACGAGCTTCAATATGACGGCGGACAAATTAGAGAACGCTCTCGCCACGGTAAATCAAGCCGCTCAAGGAGTGTTAACGGCGTCGAGCGAGATACGATGTGCCTCAACAGATCTATCTCAGCGTACAGAGCAACATGCCAATTCACTGCTTGAAACGTCTGAGAGTATGCGCGACGTGACTAAGCAGATTCAGGATACAGCAGACAACGCCCACAAGATGAATGAATCGATTGCTGCAACCTATAAAGAAGCGACCAAGGGCGGTGAGATCGTCCGACGCGCAATCGCTGCCATGGGCATGATAAAATCATCCTCTGATGAAATCACTCAGATCATTTCACTGATGGATGGCATCGCTTTCCAGACCAACCTGCTCGCTCTGAACGCAGGGGTGGAGGCGGCAAGGGCTGGTGAGGCTGGTAAGGGTTTTGCCGTTGTTGCCAATGAGGTTCGCGCGCTCGCGCAACGCAGTGCTGATGCGGCCATGGAAATCAAGAAGCTCGTTACCAACAGTTCCGAGCATGTGATTTCGGGTGTCACTCTCGTTGAAGAAACGGGGACTATGCTGACAGCGATCGTTGAGCGTGTTGGCGAAGCAGCGCAACTTCTCGAAGAAATTTCGCAAGCTTCTGTCGTTCAGGCGAACCGAGTTCAACAGGTCAGCAATTCAACCTCATCGATGGAAGCGATGACCCAGCAGAATGCGGCGATGGTCGAAGAAAGCACTGCGGCCACCCGCGCTATGGCTCAGCAGATCGAGAAACTTGTTGATCTAGTCAACACCTTCCGCATTTCTGAGTTGCATACTAACAATCTGAAAAGCCTTCGTGCGGTTGCGTGATAATTTTGTATTGTTACGAGACTTACCTCCACTTTGTCCGGCATGTTCGACTGTCCGGAAAGGCAGGTTTTGCTCCAATCAATGCTATTGCAGACGTTCTTTCAAATAACTTTGTCTCATAAGATTATACTCTTCTTTTGTGCGGATCGGCACTGTTGGAGAGCGAGACTGCAAAGCATCGTCGCTGCCTGTTTCCGCAGCCGAATGATAAAAAGGATCGCATGAGGGACCTATGAACGACCGGATAGTTGAAACGCAATCAGGCAAGGTACGCGGGATGGTGCAGGAAGGAACTGCTCGCTTCCTGGGTATTCCATACGCCGCACCGCCTGTCGGGCTTTTGAGGTTCGCAGTGCCTGAGGCTCCTGCCCCCTGGTCCGGCGTGCGGGATGCTCTTGAGCCCGGTCCTAATGCACCGCAGCCTAGGGCGAGAAATTTACCTGGCCTCGATGTGTTCGCGCTGGTCGGCGAGGGATGGGTCGAGGGCGATGATTATCTTACGCTCAACATATGGGCGCCCGACGGGCAAGCATCCGGTCTCCCTGTCATGGTTTTCGTCCATGGTGGCGCCTTTGTGTTAGGTAGCAAGGATGTGGCGCTTCATGACGGCTCCGCGTTCGCACACGACGGTGCGGTCTGTGTTGCGATCAACTACCGCATGGGAACCGAGGGCTTTCTGCCGATACCGGAAATTCCGACGAATCTCGGTTTGCGGGACCAGATCTTCGCGATCCAGTGGGTGCGCGATAATGTTCGCGCGTTCGGCGGCGATCCCGATAATATCACCGTGTTCGGTGAGTCGGCCGGGGCGATGTCCATTGCAAACCTGATCGCATCTCCGCTGGCCAAGGGACTGTTCCGGCGGGCTATCGTACAGAGCGGGCATGGCGGGATGACGCGTGACATGGGTGTGGCGCAACGCCTGGTGAAAAAACTCGCGAAAATTGCAGGCATTTCGCCGAACGAGGCTGGCTATCGGTCGAAAAGTGCGGGCGATTTGATCGCTGCTGTCGAGAAGGTCAACCTCCCGACCACACGTCTTGATCTTCGCGACCGCGACGGTCGTGAGCCGGTATTCGGCATCAGCCGCTTCGTTCCGGTCCACGGGGACGACGTGCTGCCGTTGCCGCCTCTAGAGGCGCTTGCGCAGGGTGAAGGGGCAGATATCGACCTGCTGATCGGCACCAATGCCGAGGAGATGAACCTTTATTTCGTTCCAACGAATATCAAGGCCAAACTTGGCCGCCTGCTGTCCACCTACATCATGCACCGCTCGGTGCCGAAAGCCAATCGACTGCTCAACGCCTATGGCATGGGACAGCAAGGAGTAAAGCCGGGCCAAGCCTTTACCGACGCCGCGACCGACGTCGTGTTCCGTTGGCCTGCGCGCCGCTTCGCGGAGGAACATAGAGGTCGCACTCATGTGTATGAGTTCGATTGGCGGTCACCTCGTTTTGCCGAACAGGGTGGGCTGGGCGCATCCCATGGAATGGAACTGCCTTTCGTGTTCGATACTCTTTCCACAGTGTCTGGACCGGAGGGGTTGTGCGGAGAGAGCCCGCCGCAGGAACTGGCGAACCGCGTCCATCGGATATGGCTGGATTTCGCGCGCGACGGTAGCTTGCCTTGGGGCGAATTCACACGCGACCAAAGGCTGGTCCATCACCTTGCGCGCGAAGAGACGGTAACCGAGCCGCCCATGCCCGCAGCGCCCTTCCTGCCATGAGCAACCGATCATGTATCTCGAACGATTAAAACTCGACGGACGGCGCGCTCTCGTAACAGGCAGCGCAGGAGGCATCGGTTTTGCCTGCGCCGAAGCACTCGCGGAAATGGGCGCGAAAGCAATTGTCGCTGATCTGCGCCAAGAGGATGTGGATCGGGCCGTAGTCGCACTACGGTCCAAAGGTCATACAACCGAGGGGGTTGTGATGGACGTGACTGACAGCGCACGTGTCGACGAAGTGGCTGAAGGCCTGGGCCCGCTTGACATATTGGTGAACAATGCCGGGATTGCGCGCAGCGAGACACCCGCCGAATCTGTAACGGATGAGCATTGGCTCAATGTCGTCGACGTTAATCTTAACGGCACCTTCTGGTGCGCCCGCGCCTTCGGACGTCATATGCTTGCGGCAGGACGTGGCAGCATCGTCAATGTCGGATCAATGAGCGGGTTCATTGTCAACCGGCCACAAGAACAAAGCTATTACAATGCATCCAAGGCCGCAGTGCATCAACTGACGCGCAGCCTCGCTGCCGAATGGGCGAGCCGGGGTGTGCGTGTCAATGCGGTAGCGCCGACCTATATCCGTACGCCTCTCAATGAATTCGCCGACAAGGAAGGTCCCATGTACCGGCGCTGGATAGACTCGACCCCGATGGCGCGGCTTGGGGAAGTTGAGGAGGTGGCATCAATCGTCGCGTTCCTGGCGTCCGACGCGGCCAGCCTAATGACGGGCAGCATCGTTTTGGCGGATGGCGGCTACACATGCTGGTAGTCGATTGACGATGCTCGCGGGCGTGGAACTGGGCGGAACGAAATGCGTCTGCGTGCTTGGCACGGGTCCGGAAGATATTGTCGCCCAGAAGAAGATACCGACCACTACCCCTACAGAAACACTGCTCGCGATCCGCGAGATCCTGTCAACATGGGACCACGACGCCATCGGATTTGCGAGCTTTGGCCCGCTCAACCTCGACCGCGCGTCGCCCGGCTATGGCCGTATCGTCAACACCACGAAGCCAGGCTGGGACGGTGCTAACATCGTGTCATTGGCTGACGGTCGGCCTTACGGTTTCGACACGGATGTCAATGGTGCTGCGCTCGCCGAGGGTCGTTGGGGTGCTGCTCATGAGCTGCGGAGTTGGGTCTATGTCACGGTCGGCACCGGCGTTGGGGTTGGTAGCATTGTTAATGGGCGACCCATTGAGGGGTTGGGGCACAGCGAGGCGGGCCATATGCGTGTGCCACGCCGTCCGGGCGACGACTTTGCGGGGATATGCCCATTCCACGGCGATTGCGTGGAAGGTCTGGCGAGCGGTCCGGCTATCGCTGCGCGAACGGGGAGGCCGGCTGCGGCGCTGGCCGCCGACGATCCGGCATGGGCGCTTGTTGCCGACACGCTCGCCGCTCTCTGCCACAATCTCGTCCTCACAAGCTTGCCGCAACGGATTTTGATGGGCGGTGGCGTCGTCATGGGTCAGCCGCACCTGTTGCCGATGGTTCGGGAACGTCTGGTCACAAGCCTTGGCAGTTATGGCGCGGTAAATTTGGCAGAGGATTATCTGGCGCAACCGGCGCTTGGAAGCAGGGCGGGTCCGCTGGGTGCGATAGCGCTAGCGCAGGATGCGCTGATCCGATCGGTCAACTAATCGCGCCGATCGGCAAAGTCTTGCCCCTCCTCAAAACCTATCAGATAGGTTAGAGCTATCAGATAGCAATGGTGCCGACATGCAATCTGACATTAATTCGCATGCGGTGCTTTGGGGAGGATGTATGACTTTAAAATCATTTCTTTTCGCAGGAGCCGCTCTTTGCGCGACGGTGCCGTTCGCTGCACGGGCGCAGGATAAAAGCCCCGACACGACCGTGGATGCCAGCACAGAAGGTGATATCATTGTCACTGCTCGTAAACGCGAGGAAACGCTCCTCGACGTCCCGGTTGCCGCTACCGCAATCGGTGGCGACACACTGCAAGCGCGCGGCATTAATTCTGTACGCGAGGCGGCGGTATTGTCCCCCGGTCTCAACATCAACAGCGATGGCACTGGTCGCGCTTTCGTCGCCATCCGCGGCGTCGGCGTCACGCTCGTCCAGAGCGTACAACCGGGTGTCGGCCTGTTCATCGACGGCATCTATCAACCCAACACGTCCTATCTGAACAATCCGCTGCTCGACGTCGCGCGGATCGAGGTTTTGCGGGGGCCGCAGGGCACGCTTTACGGCAAAAATACGTTGGGCGGCGCCATTAACGTTATCACACGTCAACCAGGCAATGATTTCGAAGGGCGGTTTAGCGCCAGCCTTGCGGGCAAGGACAACAGCTGGATGGTGTCTGGAGCCGTGTCGGGCCCGATCATCACCGACAAGCTTGCCATTCGCGTCGCGGCATCCCATCGCGAACAGGATGGGTTTCTGCGGAATATTGTGGTCGGCGGCAAGGCAAACCCGCTCAACACCGAATCCGTGAATGCCACATTGCGCGCTACGCCAAGCGAAGGCGTGAAAATCACTGTAAAAGGCTATTATGACTGGGTCGACGGCGTGAACACGCCCTATGCTCGCGTCAGCGGCCCGACCGATTACAAGCGCGACATAGAGTTCAACACGCTGAACCGTGTCTCGTTCAAATATCGTGGCGTTAACGCGAAAGTTGAACTTCCGCTGGACAGCCTCGATTCCACGCTGACGCTCATCGGCGCCTATGACGCGCGGAATGGATCAGCAGCCGATGGCGAGGGTGATTTCGGTCCGCTCGATCTTGTCCGCCTTACGAATAGCGACAAATTGCGTACGAAAACCGCAGAGTTGCGTTTCGACAGCAAATGGTCGGACAGCCTCTCGTCTCTTTTCGGTCTGTTCTACAGCCGGGAAGAGACTTCGGCTCTCGCCATCACGAAGATAAACATCTTCCCACCTTTCCCGTTGGTCAATCAGGCGACCAATGTGGGCAAAGCCGACACCTACGCGGCGTTCGGTACCTTGTTCTGGAATCCCAATGATGCATGGGAGGTCGCGCTTGGTTTGCGCTACGATCATGAGGATCGCGCCGCAAACGGCACGATCAACGGTGTGGCGGTGCCAGAGGCAAAGATTCAATCTGATGAGGTTGAACCGCGGCTTACCGTAACACGACATTGGGGCCCGCGGCTCATGACCTATGCGTCAGTGGCGCGCGGTTATCGCGGCGGTGGTTTCAACGCCGTCACCGCGCCGCAGCGCACCTACAACGGCGACTCCGCCTGGACCTATGAGCTGGGTAGCAAATATGTCTCCGCAGATCGGCGCATAACCATTTCCGGCGCGCTGTTCTACAGCGACTACAAGGATTATATCGGTCTCAATTCGATCGCGCCTTCTTCTACCGGCGGTCTCGTGACTGTCGATCTGAACACCGGCGATGTCGAAAGCTACGGACTCGAATTGGAGGCGATGCTACGCCCGATCCAAGCCTGGACGATCAGCGGTGGCCTGACCCTGATGCATGCGCGCCTAACCAATACTGACGCTTATACAGCGGTGACCAATCGCGTATTGTCTTCGGACCGCCTGACCTTCCAGCCTGACTGGACCGCGAATTTGTCGACTGATTATGCCATTCCGGTGGGTCGGGGCGAGCTGGTGCTGGGGGGCGGCGTGGTGGGCAAGGGCAAACGCCTTGCCGCCACGCTTAACCAGACGACGCCCACACTTCTCGACAGTTACTGGCTGGTCAATGCGTCGGTGAGCTGGCGGTCAGGACCACTCGAACTTTCGGTGTTCGGTAACAATCTTTTCAAAGAGGACTATTTCGAATCCTACATTGAAAAGACCACGCTGCAGCTAGCCGGTCTTCCGGCGTCTGATCTCGGCATCGTAGGCGACAGTCGTCGGGTCGGCGTACGCGCCAGTCTGAAATTCTGACCCAAAAGGACGAGATATGGCGGCGCATCAGTCTATCGAGGGTCGCAAACCGTTGCCGCCGGGCTTTCTCGACCGGCTGGCCGAGCTGTTCGGCGAACGCTTGCAACTTGGGGAGGCGATCCGCCTGCAGCATGGGAAAAGCGAGACGCATTTCACACCTGTCAGTCCAGATGCGGTTGTGTTTCCTGAAACGACGGAGGAAGTGGTCGCACTGGTTGGGCTCTGCCAAGCCGATGGAATTCCCGTCATCCCTTATGGCGCGGGCACGTCGATAGAAGGCAACACCATCCCGGTTCGAGGTGGCGTAACCGTCGACCTCACCCGTATGAATGCGATCCTTTGTGTCAATATGGAGGATTTAGATTGTACGGTGCAGGCGGGTGTGACTCGCGAGCAGCTTAATGAACATCTGCGTGACATGGGGCTGTTTTTCCCGATCGACCCTGGCGCCAATGCGACGATAGGCGGTATGGCATCGACCCGAGCCTCCGGTACGAATGCCGTGCGCTACGGCACCATGCGGGATGCGGTGTTGTCATTGCGTGTCGTCACACCGGACGGACGCGACATCCGTACGGCTCGCCGTTCGCGCAAATCCGCCGCAGGATACGATCTCACCCGCCTGATGGTCGGCAGCGAAGGAACGCTCGGTATCGTCACCGAGATTACGTTGCGGGTGCACGGGATCCCGGAAGTGATCTCGTCTGCCGTATGCGGCTTTGACGGGCTGCAGGGCGCGGTGGATACTGTTGTTCAGGCGATCCAGATCGGGGTTCCATTGGCTCGCGTAGAAATATTGGACGATCTTCAGATGCGAGCCGTCAACCGCTGGTCGAAGCTCGATTATCCTGAACGCAATACGCTCTTTTTCGAGTTTCACGGCAGTGCTGCCCATGTTGAGGAACAGGTCTCGACGGTGAAGGAACTATGTGCCGCGAACGGCGGTGGAGAGTTCCGCTGGTCGAACCTGCCCGAGGAGCGGTCCCGGCTCTGGAAAGCGCGGCATGAAGCCTATTATGCGACGCTCGGTTTGCGTCCGGGTTCGATTGGTTGGGCGACGGATGTCTGTGTACCGATCAGCCGGCTCGTTGCCTGCATAACCGAGACGAAGGCCGATCTCGAAACGGCTAGCGTGCCTGCCACGATCCTCGGTCATGTCGGCGACGGCAATTTTCATGTCGTCTTCGCGATCGATCCCAATGCCCCTGAAGAAATGGCGGAAGTTGAAGCGATCAATGCCCGTCTAGTCGAGCGTGCGCTGTCGATGGATGGCACTTGTACGGGCGAACATGGCATAGGGCTCGGCAAGCAGGACTGGCTGGTGGCGGAACTGGGCGACGCGGTGGACCTCATGCGCGCGATCAAACGCGCACTTGATCCCAACGATCTGTTCAATCCGGGCAAGATCTTCGCGCTGTGACATTGGAGACGGACGAAGCGCAGACCCCATCCTTTTCGACTGCGATGGGTCCATTACTGATCCTCGCGCTTGCGATGGCAGCGGGCTTTGCGATGATGGGCTCGTTCAGCATGATCCAGGAATCGGCCAAGGCCGAAATGGGACTGAGCGATCAGGTGTTAGGTGTGATCCAGGGCGTATCCGCCGCAGTGCCGCTGGTCCTCTTTTCGGTTCCTATCGGAATATTGGTTGATCGCGCAAATAGGATTCGTCTGCTCCTGCTGCTCGGCATTGTATGGACTGCCGGAACCGCACTGACAGCGTTTTCGGAGAATGTCCCTGTGCTCTTCGCGGCCCGTATGATGACCGGCATCGGCACGACCGGAGCATTGACGGCTGCGTTGTCTCTGGCGGCGGACCTGTGTCCGCCAGGGGAGCGCGGTCGCGCGATCCTGATCGTGACGCTTGGAAAGACACTGGGCCAAGCGGCTGCATTTGGTCTGGCTGGCTGGCTGCTCGGGCTGTTTTTCGGCGGTTTCGCATTACCTTGGCTTGGCGCGCTGGCGCCTTGGCGCGCAACCCATGTCGCACTCGCGCTCGTCAGTCTCGCTTGCCTGTTTCCGCTGCTCCTTCTGCACGAACCGATGCGGCGGGAAGTGGCCGCTGGCAACGATGCGCCTCTGCGCGTCGTTGCAGGGGAATTATGGCAACGCCGCGCCTTCCTGATTCCACTTTTTATCGGGCAGGTCAGCGTTGTCATGGCAGATGCGGCGGCGGCGATCTGGGCATCGCCAGTCCTCTCGCGCGGTTATGGCTTGGCCCCGCAGGATTTCGCCGGATGGATGGGCATGTTGATATTTCTGTCGGGCGCAATCGGGTCGGTTCTTGGCGGCTTCGTTGCCGACATCGGCCAAAGTAGCGGGCGAAGGGGAGGCATATTGATCGGTGCCGTCGCGGCGGCGGCGATCGGCATTCCATCTGCGCTTTTCCCTATCATGCCTACAACGGGATCCTTCGCCGTAGCGCTGGGCAGTCTCATGTTCTGTGGAACGATCACAGGACTGGTAACGTCGGTTGCGCTTACCGTTCTCATTCCCAACGAACTTCGCGGCTTGTGCATCGGCGCCTTCATCGCGATCGCTGGACTGATCGGTTTCGGCATCGCTCCCAGCCTCGTCACCTGGATCAGCGTACCTCTCGGTTGTGGAGCTCATCTTGGCGAGGCGCTTGCGCTGGTCGGAGTCGTCGTCAGCTCTGTCTCGGTGCTCGCGTTTGCTATCGCGATGCGCCAAGCCCCTTCCAGTGTAATCCGTCAACCTATCTGATAGCTCTTGCCAAAGACCTATCAGATAGGTTATCTACGTCAGTGAAGGAGAGGGAAAGATGAATCGAATCCCGGTTTCGCCAGAAATGGCGGCATTCGTTGGCGATGGCGAGCTATCATGCGACGGTTGGCCTCCCTCATCATGCGCCTTTCTCATTAATTTTGGACAAGATGGATGCTGCGCCACGGTGCGTTTTCTTGCACACCCGACAAGGCGTTCGCTAGGCCAGCGGGCGGATGGCGAGGAGTGCAATGATCTGATCTTCCTCGTCGCGCGCCCGGCCTGCGAGCGTATCTTTGGCGGAAAACTTCGGTTCAGGAACGGGTCTGTTCATCATCTCGATCCGCAGCAACGCTCCATCGCGATGGCTATCAGGGACTGCGATCTGCCGCAGGCGGCCGCAGAACCCTATCGCATCGCCAAATGTATTGAATTGCTGTGTGAGATTCTGATTGCCGCAGCGGCGGACCGGCTCATTCCCATAGGACAGAATAACATGGTATCGCTGGCCGACGGCCGGCGTTTGCTGGCGGCGCGTCGGATGATCGAAGAGCGCTGGTGCGAAAAACTGACGCTCGATAGAATCGCACGTGCTTGTGGGATCAACCGTGCGAAACTGACGCGCGGCTTCCGCGATATGTTTTCGTGCAGCGTTGCCGATGCAATCACCAACCAGAGACTGCGCGGCGCCAGCGAGATGCTGTTGTCTACTGACCTACCCATCTCCATGATTGCCTATCGCTGCGGCTATCTCAACAATGCGAGCTTTTCTCGCGCCTTTGCACGCGGTTTTGGACTGGCACCGAGTCAGTACCGGACGCGCGGCGTCAGGAGTCTTGCAGCATGAGCGAATTGGCGATGGAATCGGGCGGGTCGCTTGTACAGCGCGCGGTACAGGCGGTGCGCGATTATATCCGCCAGCATGACCTTAAGGTCGGCGACACCTTGCCTGCCGAAGGACAATTCTCAGCCGAGTTGGGCGTAAGCCGCGCTGTCATGAGAGAGGCGTTCGGCGCGCTGGCTGCGCTCAAGTTGATCGACGTCGGCAATGGCCGCCGCGCGAAGGTTGCACCGATGGACGGGTCAGTGCTGGCGGCGTCGCTGGACCATGGTGTTGCTACGGCACAGATCAGCGTCCCGGAAATTTGGGATGTGCGCCGGACAGTCGAATTACGTATTGCCGAACTAGCGGCAGAGCGGCGCACTGAGAAACAAGCAGAAGCCATCGTCGGACATGCCGAAGCGATGGCTGCGTCACTGGACGATATGGCTGCGATGACGAAACATGACATTGCGCTGCATCAAACTATTGCTGAAGCCGCGAACAATATGTTGTTCCTCCAGATGATACGGTCGTTCGAGCCGCTGATGCAGGTCGCTGTTCCGGAGGCGTGGCGGACGCGAGTCAGCGCCGAGCAGAAACAGTCGATCATTGCCTTGCACCGTCGTCTCGCCGCAGCTATCCGCGACCGTGACGCTGCAGGTTCGCGCGCTGCGGTAGACGCCCATTTCGATTCGTCGATTGGACGAATGCTCGAGCGCTGATTTGCACTAGTTTGACAGCCTAGTGCACGCCGATACTGTCGGGGGTTCATGAGCGGGGTCGACGAATTTTGGTCGCTCCTTACGCCTGAACTAACGGCAGGTCTGGGAAATCCGGAAATCTAGCGAGAACGACCGCTCTGTTGGCGCCAGCCGCAATTCCCTATTGAGTGCGGAGCACTGAGCTAATAAGAGCGCCCGCGTGACACGCAAGACTTTCTTTGTGTCGCGCTGGAGGGCGGTCTGCCAGATTCTCGCCCTGATAGCGCTATCGGTCAGCATAGTGGTGCCGAGCGGTTTCATGGCCGCGCGCGAAAACGGTGGTCCCCTGCGCATCGTAATGTGCTCCGGTTACGGGCCGGTAAGCGTAGCGGCCCCGCCGGAACTTGCCGAAAGGCTCGCCGCCAATCATCATCAACAGAATGACGATGACCGGCACAAGGACCACGCGACGCCGTGTCCTTTTGCCGGTCATACCGGACCGCTGTCAGCGCCGGTCTATTACGCAATCTCCCAACAGGCCACACGTTCCGGTCCGGTTCTCGCGACCGAGCCGCTGAAGGGCCTTGAACCGGGGAGCGGCATCGCGGCCCCCCCCGCCGCCGTCGCAGGCTCCCCCAGCCGCATTGATCTGACACCAGAAACGTCGCGGGCCGCGAATGCCCGTGCGACATTATGGCCGCGCTTGCCCCAATGAAAGGGACGATGCGGGCCGATCGTCATTTTCTTTGCGAGTAAAGCCATGATCCTATTCAAAACCCGCCTGCGCGGTGGTGCCTCTGTCCCTGTGCGCCTGACCTCCACCGCAGTCCTTGCTACCCTTTCCACCATACCCGCCATGGCGCAGGAAGCCGCCAACCTGCCCGATGTCGACATTGTTTCGGCGGACGAACAATCCGCACCCGCGCTTTCCGGCGAACGCCTTTCCCGCCCCAAGATCCAGTCGCTTGCAACAGGGTCGAGCGATACGGCGAAACTGCTTCAGAGCGTTCCGGGCGTCAGCGGCTTCGGCGCGGGTGGAGTCTCCACCCTTCCCGTGATCCGGGGCCTTGAAGCGCAGCGCCTGAACGTACTGGTTGATGGCGTGAACATTGCCTCGGCCTGTCCCAACGATATGAACCCGCCGCTTTCCTACACTGACCCGCAAACAGTGCGCTCGATAGATGTGATTACCGGCGTGTCGCCCGTCAGCTGGGGCGGTGACAGCATTGGCGGAATCGTGTCGGTTGAAACGGCACCGCCGCGCTTCGCGGAACAGGGGAAAAGCCTTCTCACCGGCGAAGCTTCCGCCTTCTATCGCAGCAATGGCGACGGCTTTGGCGGCGCGTTGTCGCTAACGGCCGCGACGGACAAGCTCAGCCTCACCTATAACGGTTCCTATACGCAAGCGGAGAATTACGACGGTGGAGGATCGCTGGGCGTCGTGCGCTCCACCGAATATGCCAAGACGGACCACAGCCTCAACCTTGCCGCGCAGACGGATGCAGGCCTGTTCGAACTCAAGGGCGGATATCATTTCTCGCCCTATGAGGGGTTTCCCAATCAATATATGGACATGACATCCAACAAGTCCTGGTTCCTGAACGGCCATTATGCCGGGATGTTCGACGGGGGCGACCTCGACCTGCGAGCCAATTATCGCGATACCGATCATCGTATGGGCTTCCTCGCCGACAAGCTGCCCGGCGCCATGCCGATGAACACGGAGGTGCATACGGCAGGCTATGCGATCAAGGCCGACATATTGCTGGGCAATGCCGGCACGCTGCGCATCGGCAATGAGTTCCAGCATCAATGGCTCGACGATTACTGGCCGCTGGTGCCGGGCAACATGATGATGGGACCGGGCACTTTCATCAACATCAATGGCGCCAAGCGCGACCGGCTGGGCACCTTTCTCGAATGGGAAAAAAGCTGGAATGGCGGGCTGACCCTGATCGCGGGCATCCGCAACGATCAGGTGTGGATGAACACAGGGGATGTCGCGCCCTATGGCACCGGCATGATGCAGATGGCGGACGTGATGGCTGCAGCGATGTTCAACGCGGCCGACCACAAGAAGCATGACAGCAACTGGGGCGGCACGCTGATGGCGCGCTATACGCTGTCGGACATGGCGGAGATCGAGGTCGGCTATGCCCGCAAGGCCCGTTCGCCCAATATCTACGAGCGCTACACATGGGGCCGGGGCAGTATGGCAAGCCGGATGATCGGCTGGTTCGGCGACGGCAACGGCTATGTCGGCAATCTGGCGCTCAAGCCCGAAAAGGCCAATACGCTAAGCGCCGCACTGTCGCTGCATGACGGTGGCGAGAATGGTTGGTCGCTAAAGATCGCGCCCTATTACACCCATGTAGATGACTATATCGACGCGGTGAAGCTCGCCGATCTTACCGACATGATGGGCATGCCGACGGCGTCCGACCAACTCCAGTTCGTCAACCAGAAGGCGGAAATCTACGGGCTGGATGTCTCGGGCGCAGCGCCGCTTTGGTCCGGCGGCAATTTCGGCAGCGCCCGGCTGACCGCGCGGGCAAGCTGGCTCCATGGGCAGAACCTGACCGATCATGCACCGCTCTATCACCAGATGCCGTTCACCGCGGCGCTGGGCCTGGAACACAGAATCGGCGGATTTGAAACGCACATCGACCTCAATTATGTGGCGGACAAGAATCGCACCGATCCGACCCGCAACGAGCCGAGGACAAACAGCTATGCGCTTCTCAACCTCCATTTCGCTTATGCCTGGGACGAGTTCCGGTTCACGCTGGGCGCGGACAATCTGTTCGACAAGGCCTATTATGCGCCGCTGGGAGGTATGTCGCTCGGCGACCTGAAAGCCACCGGCATGCTGCGCCCGGTGCCGGGCGCGGGGCAATCGATCAATGCCGGGCTGAGCGTGAAGTTCTGACCGTGCGGCGGGATCGGGACGCGGTGAGGGAAAGGGACGCGATGTATTCGCGCCCGGCCCTTGCGCGTATCGGCCCCGCCTCCCATTGGGTCGCCGGACTGGCGGCACTGCTCTGCAATGCCGCTCTACTTGGCGCACTCGTCACCGATTTTTCCATATCCTGGCGACCGAAGATACGGAAAGGCGGAGGCGAATTGAAAATGTTCACGCTTCCGGCGCCGACGGCGCCAAAGCCGCAACCCCGGGCGGCACAGCGATCAGCACTGCCTCGGCCAGCGGCACCTTCGGCCATAAGGCCGCTGACACCTGTTTCACCTCCGGTAGAGGCCGTGCCCCAGCCGTTACCGTCCGCGGAGGCGATCGAAACACCCTCCGTCGCTCCGCCTCCGTCCACGGCGGTGGTCGAACGAAAGCCGCCAAAGGATGACCGGGCCGATGCGGCATGGAATGCCTATCGGATGGGGGTCTGGGCGCATATTGCGGCCCACAAGCCATCTGGCATGCACATGCCCGGCGAAGCGGTGCTGACTTTCACATTGGGTCATGATGGTTCTCTCATTGACGCTCGCATTGCACAATCCAGCGGCAATGCCATGCTGGATCGACTGGCATTGCGGACCATGCGCGCCGCCACCCCTTTCCCCACGCCACCGGAATTGATCCGATCCCGTGACCTGCAATTTACGATCCGGTTCAGTTTTCACTAGCTGCTGCTCAACCAGTTTGGTCGAAAGGTGAGAGCGTCCGCTATTGGAGTGTGAGTTGAGGGCAGTGAATGTCCGCAATGTTGGCGAAACTACCATTTTCTCTACTCTGTATCGTAGGTCGTTCTCGCAATCACACGCGCGGCTTTCACGATATATCCCGCGTTATCGGTCAGGGCTTCGATGCGATCGATCCGCCCGATCAGGTTCTCCTGATCCGATAGCGGTGCCAGCGCTGCGGCGTCTTCCAGCATTCCACCAGCGATGGAGAGAAGAACACGTGCGAGATCTTCCAGATTATCCATAACGACACACAGTCCGATTTCGTGCTGCAAGTCCATAGGGAGCTTTCTGCTCGCGCCAAGAAAAGCGCTGTGAGTGCCATCCTTCCCATATTGGATCAAAATGCATGCTATCGGTGACATTATGTGTTGACTTGGGCGTGCGGTCGAGCATGGGTAGATGTCACCGATAGGCGACATATGGGGTGATGAGATGCGGATGATGAAGATGATGGTGGCTGGGCTGGCACTGGCCTGCTCGGGCAGTGCGACGGCTGGAACGTTATTGCTGTCAGGAACGATCACTGCGCAGAAGCCCTATCGCTGGATCGAGGGACCTGCACCCTATGCAAATATTATCCATCCGTTGTTCGGACGCTTTCGTGTCGCCTTCAGCCATCCGGTGACGGCGGACTTTCTCGGCATCGGTCAGGTCTATATGGATTATTATGACGAGAATGGCATTCTCTATAATCAGGATAATGGGGATGTGGCTTCCGGTGGTTCTTTCAACCACCAGAAGATGAAGGTCTTCACCATCACCACCAAGGGCGAGTTTCAGGATCCGGTGGCCGGAGGCTGGGCAGAAGGGGGTGCCTATCCCTTCTTCTATGAATTTACGATGCATGAGCTTGAGCGCCCGGTTGATTTCACCATTACGTCATTGAAGGCAGGCGCTGTTCCCGAACCTGCGACCTGGGCGCTGATGATCATGGGGATCGGCGCAACCGGCGCTGCTCTGCGCCGACGCAAGACCACGGCAATCGCTGCCGCTACCTGACCGATCGTCAGTCGAGTAAATCGCCAGCCTTCACCCCGAACGGCTTTGCGAGCTTCTCGACGACGGTGATGGTGGGATTGCGGGCGCCACGCTCAATGTCGCTGACATAGGTGCGATGGATACCGGCCCTGTCGGCATAGTCCTCCTGGCTCCAGCCCTTCTCACGACGCAGGCGGCGCAGATTGGCGGAGAGGCGCTGGCGAATGTCCATGTGGCCCATGAACACCCGTGTCGACGATCGATCTACAGACGATCGGTGACAATCGACTTAAATAGCCGACTTGACTTGTCCGCGTGCGCGAGCATTGGTGAATGTCACTGATAGCATGCAATGAGGATCGATATGACGGATGTAGCAAGAAGAATGAGCTGGACGCGCGCGCTGGGCACTGCGCTGGTCTGGGGGAGCGTAATCGCTTCGCCGGCAATTGCCAAAACGGACCCCGAGCCGCCAGACTATTTCTATGGCGACCCGCCAGGCTGGGATCGCTTCAAGGAACTGGGTGAGAGCGCAGTGCGCAATATCCTGATCGACCCCGACTCCGCTCGCTTCGAATGGCCCTATGGCTATCGGCAGGGAGGATGGAAGCTGTTCCTCGGCAGGATGATACATGGCTATACGGCTTGTGGCTATGTCAATGCCCGTAATCGTATGGGCGGCTATACAGGCCGTTCCTTCTTCGTCGTCGTGATCGACCGGGACAGAGTGCTGCATGCCGATATCGGCAAGAGCGGCTCGCTCGATTTTGTGAGCAACGGCTGTAGCGAAGGCATCAAGCGCAGGATGTTTCCTGCGGTCACGGCCATGATTGCGAAGGAAACGCCCGTCACCGATGGCGAGACGATCTGGGGTTTCCGCTTCTTACCCACGCAGGACGGCGCGCTGGTCGTTGCCGTCGAGCCGGGCAAGGCCGCAGCTATTGCGCGGCTACGTGGCGATACGCTCATCACCCATGTCAACGGCATTGGTCTTGCGGGTCTGGGCGATGCCATGTCCCGCCTGTTCAGCGCAGCAGGCGACAGCATTCTCCTGCGCACCAGAAACGACCAATATTATCAGCTCAAGCGAGCTGCTGCATCGAACGAAGCGGAAGAATGATGTGGTCTCCTGGTATCAGGATGATTTCCGTCAGCACCGCTGCCACCTGGCCGGTTTCATTTTCCGGATTTCACCTCTGTTCATAGCGTGGTGGCGCAGCAACCCTTCGTTTGTGGAGGGCAGCGGACGCCCCCGGCTTTGCGGGAACCGGCGCGGCCGCTCTGGGTTGGCAAACTTCCTTCCTCGGGACTGGTGCAACCACGCCAGGAACTGGCTCAGTGCATCGACCTGATCGTCGTGCCTGCCATTTGGGAATGCAAGGATCTCACGAGAAAAATCCGGGAGCCAGGGTGCCGTGTACGGAAGAACGATCTCGCCACGTTCGAGATACGGGGTCACTATGTTGAGGCGCGTTGCCTTGTTGATATCCGGCTTCACAGGAAAGAGCGTTGCGCGTTCTCCCACGAGATCCTCGCGCAACGTCTGGAAAAGCCCGCGCCCGCTATCGGCATATTCGATGAGGATTTTGCTCGGGTGCCATTTGGCCTTGAGCTGTTTCGCCTTGCGGATGAGGTCGGGCATTGCCACGCGGCCACGCCAGACTTCCAGAAGGCACCACTTACCGTCAATGGCACCGAAGGTGAGACACACCGACCAGTCGGCACTTTGGCTAAGCCCGCTCGCCGTATCCCAGCTCTGTATGATATGGTCATAAACCTCAGGGTCACAGACGTTGTCATAGGATTGTGAGAACCACTCCCACTTCACCATGTCACCATCGGGCGGAGTGGGGGCCTGCTGGTACTGGGCGCTGAACGCCTGGGGTCCGAGCTGCATGCGCAGTTCGTCGAGGACTTGTTGTGGCTCGCGATCGGGATCGAGGAGGTCGCCCATCCTGCGGCGATGATAGCGGCCCAGGCCGATCGCGATCCTCTCATTCTTCTCAGCAACCGCGGGCAGGTTGAGATGGGTAAAGCCATAGAGAAGAAGCTTTGCAGGAAGATCGTCTTCGTGAAGACGCTGCTGGATCGAGACGATGGCGCCGGTCAGCTTGTTGTTGAGGCGGGTGCCGAGCGTTGCACTATACCAGTTATGGAGTTCATCGCGGCGGGCAAGGCTCGTTGCATCTTCCGCCTTCATGCAATCGTCGATGATGATGATATCGGCACCATGGCCAGTAACCGACCCGCCTACCGATACCGCCTTGCGCATGCCGCCGCGCGTGGTGCGAAGATCGAGCAACCTCCCCGGACGGGAAAGGCGGGTCGCCGGAAAAAGCGCCTTGTACCAAGGCTCCTCCATCAGCTGACGGCAGAGTTCGGCATGCTGGCGCGAGAGATCCTCGCTATAGCTTGCGACCATGATGCGCGCGCGCGGATTATGGCCCAATATCCAGGCGACCCAGGCAACCGAGGTTGTGATCGACTTTAGATGCCGGGGCGGCACATTGATAACAAGCCGGCGCTCCTTCTCTTCAAAGACCTGCGTCAGCGCATGGCACATTGCGCGCAGATACCATGCGTCATCCAGCGGCGGGGACCCCGGATGGAGATGCGCAAACCCCATCGTCAGGAAGGAGCGAAAATCCTGACGCAGCCGGGCATTTATGATGGCGCGATCATTCCGAACCATCCTCATCCTCCCACTCGTCGTCCTCCCAGTTTTCGGCGTCCTCATCCTCCTCATCTTCGGCGGCATCGCGCGTGGCGCGGAGCTCGCTCTCATAGAGCGCGAGAATAGCCATGTCCGTCTGGTTGAGCGTCTCCACGTCGACCGCATTTTCGGTGCGCTCCTCCTGCGGACCATGTTCGGCAAAGAGACGCAGCATGCGGTCGATCGACCGCTGGTCGCCTTTGCTCGCCAGCTCCATCGACTTCATCAGCAGCATTTCAGCGCGGCTCAAATTTTTGGGACCATGCGCTGTGCGGATCCGCATCCTTGCCAGCATCACCTCGCGAACCATGGTTCCCATCGACTTTGCGCCCTTGGGCCGTCCTTTGGGATTACCCGACTGACCCTTGCGGAACCGGCTGTGGCGCGGCGGCCTGCCATAGCCGACCTGTTCATCGTCATCGCCGTCCGATGCATCGGCACCCGTGCTTTTGGTCGCATTACCTGTAAAGTCGGGCGGCGGGGGACGTTTGCGAATATGCGGCATGCCCTGGTCGGTAGGGCCGGAGCGATCTTTCTTCTTACTGTTGTTGCGCGCCATGGATCTAGCTCCTTCGCTCAAGATCAGGCCGCATCGCGCGCGAGGCGCTCGGCGGCCACTTCGGAAAAGCTGCGGCCATCACCGACGAGGGTCGCCTCTTTGCCGGTCTTCTCTTCCCAGCGGCGGATCGCGACATCGAGAAAGACTGTTTCGATCTCGATGCCGCGCGCGATACGCCCGATACGCTCGGCAGCGAGCAGCGTCGAACCCGAACCGAGGAAGGGGTCGACGACGATATGACCGCGATGACTCACGTCGCGCAGAAAGTCGGCGACCATGGCAACCGGTTTAACAGTGGGATGATCCGCCAAATCGTCCATGCGGGACTTGCTAAAACTGTTGGCGCCGGCATAATCCCACACATTGGTGCGGTAGCGGCCATAGCGCCCCAGCTGCACATTGTTGATGTGGGGTGCGTCCCCCACCTTGAGGATATGAACATCCTCATGCTTGGATCTGTACAGCGAGCCCATACCCGCGTTCGTCTTGTTCCATATGCACAGGTTAAGGCGCGCAAGACCGAGGCCGTGCACCGCGCTTTCAAGCTCAAAATTGCTGCGCCAGTCCATGCAGACCGCGAACACCGCGCCATTGACCATATGACCGGTCATCTGCGCGAGCCACTTGGCGTTGAACGCGATAAACTCCTTTGAACTCATCTCGCCTGACGCCATCGCAAACTCTGTATGTTTGGTCTTGCCCAAGCCCGACACATTGCCGGCGATCGGAACATTGTAAGGCGGGTCGACAAAGCCAACCTGGGCGACATCGCCTTGCATCAGCACGGTCCAGCTTTCAGGTTCCAAGCAGTTGCCGCAATAGATCCTGTGATCACCCAAACCCCAGAGATCGCCCGAACGGGTTACAACCGGCCCCTTGACCTCGGACACGACATCGTCGGGATCGTCTTCCTGCTTGGCATCCTCGCCATCGATCAGGATCTCTGCTTCGGGAAGGTCAAAGCCCAATGTCTCGACGATTTCGATCGAACATTCCTCGACGATCGCGCGCAATTCCTCGCCCAGAAGCGACAAGTCCCATTCCGCACCTTCGGCAAGCTTGTTGTCGGCAATGCGATAGGCACGCACCTGCATCTCGGTAAGATCGGCAAGACACAGCGCCGGAATGGTAGCAAGCTCGAGCAGCTTTGCCGCTTCGACCCGGGCGTGGCCGCAGATGATCTCGTCCTCAGGGGTCACCAGAACGGGATGGGTAAAGCCGAACTCCTGAATCGAGGCGGCGATCTGGCTGATCTGCTTTTTGGAATGCTTGCGCGCATGACCGCTCGCCGCCCTCAACTCCTCGGGCGCACGATGTTCGATCGCGCCAGAAACCACGCAGATGGCATCCGCCTGGGCGACGAGCATGGCATGTGCTGAGACATGATCTGACATTCAAAATTCCCTTCAATGGCAAAATGATTGGATGGTGCCGAAGGGAGTTAGCTAGCGCCGGACAAAAAAGCCGACGAACACATGCTCCCATCACCGTTCGGCGTGGATAACAATGGTTCCGTCAACTTCTGAGCGGCCCTCACGAGCCTTGAGCAGCGGTCTGTGCTAAATTTTGGTCTGCGAGCGTTTAAGCTGAATATGTAAGCGTTTGAGCTTCTTGGTGCTTGGAGCTATCTATCAATGGCTATCATCTTGATTTAGTGCATCGCATCTACGGGAAGCGATCCACACCTGTCAACGAAAAATCTCGCAAGTTATTGATATACAAACACTTTGCCATCACCATGCGCCCAAGTGTTGGTCCACGCGACATGCCTAAGCTGGACGCCCAATGGCGGACCTCAAGCTCGCGGTAGTGAGAGGTAAGCGTACGACCATTGCACCTTGTCAGCTATTGACGGATTTTTCGGCCTTCCAGTTCCATGGGAGGAGGTCGTCGAGGTGGACGGCGGGATGACCGTTTGCCATGCGGGCGAGGACATCGGTGATCCAGGCGTGGGGTTCGACATCATTGAGTTTTGCGGTTTCGATGAGCGAGGCCATGATTGCCCAACGCTTGCCGCCGCCGTCACTGCCGGCGAACAGATGGTTCTTGCGCCCGAGCGCAACGGGCCGGATAGCGCGCTCGACCGGATTGGTGTCGAGCTCGACGCGGCCATCGTCGAGGAAGCGGGTGAGACCATCCCAGCGGGTGAGCGCATAGCGGATCGCTTCGGCAAGCTTGCCGCGCGCGGAGAGTCTGGGCAGTTGCGCTTCCAACCATTTATGCAGCGCCTCGACCAACGGTCGTGACGATGCCTGCCGGATCGCCCGGCGCTCGTCCGGCGTCTTGCCCCGGATCTGCGCTTCGATCGCATATAGCTGTGCGATCCGCTGGACAGCTTCGAGCGCGATGGGAGCGCCATCGGCCTTGGCGATCTCGTAGAACTTGCGGCGCGTATGTGCCCAGCAGGCTGCGAGCCTGATATCGCCCCTGGTCAGTTGCTCGAACCCGGCATAGCCATCGACATGCAAGGTACCGCGATAGCCGGCAAGGTGAGCCTTCGGCCGCTCGGCCTTGCGATCGGGTTCGTAATAGCAGATCGCGGCCGGAGGTTCGGGACCCGCCCAGCCACGCTGGTCGCGGGCATAGACCCATAGCCGCCCGGTCTTCGTTCTTCCCCGTCCGGGATCGAGCACCGGTATCGGCGTGTCGTCAGCGAAGATATGATCGGACGCGAACACATGTTTGCCAAGCCTCTCATGGAGAGCGCCCAGCCACCAGCAGGCGCCGCCGACCCATCCGGCGAGAGTCGAGCGTTCGAGTTCAACCCCGTGCCGCGCGAAGATGCGTGACTGGCGATAGAGCGGCAGATGATCGGCATATTTGCTCACCAGCACATGGGTGATAAGCGCAGGCGTCGCGAGCCCGCCCGCGATCACCCGTTCGGGTGCCGGTGCCTGCTGCAAGGTACCGCAGTGGCGACACGCATATTTGGGACGGCGGATGCGGATGACGCGCACGCTCGCCGGAACCCAGTCGAGCATTTCACTGACACTTTCGCCAATCGCATGGCGCGGCCCGCCGCAGTCGGGACAGGCATCACCGGGTACATCCAGCTTCACTTCCACGCGCGGCAGATGATCGGGCAGCGGTTTACGGCACGGCCTGGGTTCAGAGGCAGAGGCGACGACTGGACGGCTCTCCTCGACCTCGGCAATATCGGCATCCAGATCCTCCAGCCCCAATGCCAGCTGATCAGGATCAAGCCGTTCGGAACGACGCCCATAGTGCGCGCGTTGCAGCTGTTTGATGATCTGCTGAAGGCGGGATATCTCGTCGTTTCGGGTGGAGACAAGGTCCGCCATATCGCGCACCAGCCGGTGCAGAAGCGCCGTGTCCTGAGGCAGATTGTCGAGATCGAGCCGCATGGCTGATCATACACCAGATCGGCCATAAACCCAAGCTTTTCCGCGGCATTCTGTGTGTTTTATCCAGCTGCAGCAGGCCGCCACACCCGCTCGGGAACGCGCCAGTCGATCCCTTCGATCAGCAGCGCCAGCTGTGCGCTGCTGATCACCAGTTTGCCGCCGCGATCGTCCGCCTGCGGCCAGACGAAGCAGCCCTGATCGATACGCTTGGTGAACAGGCACAGCCCATTGCCGTCCCAGAACAATATCTTGATGAGGTTGGCCTTGCCGCCCCGGAACGCGAACAGGTGTCCCGAGAACGGATCGTCGCGCAGGACATTCTGTACCAGCATCGCCAGACCATCCATGCCCTTCCTCATGTCGGTGACGCCTGCGGCGATATGGATGCGCACACTGGTGCCGGTCGGAAGCAGCATAATGGCCGATCGCCTTCCAGCGCTGCGACCATCGCGCGCACCGTCTCGGGGTCGGTGTCGCGGCCAAAGCGGATCCGCCGGCCACCGGTCAGTTCTACCTCGATCTCATGAGACGAGCGCTCGACAATGATCGGTGCCGCAACCGGCGATGGTGGCGGCAACGCTATGTCCGGTCCTGCCGATTGTGCCGCATCCTCCACAGTCACGGACACAAACACTGGCGGTTCAGGCGGCGCCAGTTCCTGCTTCCATCGGAACAACAACCGCATGCCTATGTCATGACGACGCGCAACCGCCGACAGTGTCGCACCGGGCAGTTCGGTCTCTGCCACGATCCGCCGCTTGTCGGCCGGGCTGAAGTTGCGACGTCCGTCCGGCATCGAGCGGGGCGACGGTATGTAGCCTGGCGACATTGGACCAATGTCCCTGTCAGACATATGGCTAGCCATATGCTTAAGCCCGCCGCGACGCCACAAAAGGCCCGCCGGCCGCTGCTTTTCTTCAAGCCTGAACTGATCACGCCAGTTGCCGAACCGGCTCAGCGGTAGTCCGTGCAACTCGCAATATTCGCGCTGATTGAGCGTGCTGTTCTTCCAACCCTCATGGTGGAAACGCCAAAAAGCCTCCAGTTCCGCATGCTTCTCCCGGCTAACCCGTCCCATCATCAACCTCCGCTCACAGAAATACCCGTGAGCCAAAGCTCAGAACCGCATCCCAAACCTGCAAGCGTGCATTCCCTGTACGCTTACAGTGAGAGTACACCAGTTACCATTGAAGGCGGTCGAGCAAGGAATCCGAGAAAAGCGCCGGTTTTCCCTGCAGCGCCTATTGGGCCTCCCTGTTCCCTTGAAACCGTTCCCTGATCGGAGGGGGAATTTACCCGAAAACCCCTGCAATATCAGCGCTCTCTGGCGCCACAAATCAGGCCTTTCCCTGTTCCACGGCAAAAATTCCCTGTAAATCACCCCTTATCAGGGAAAATCGACCGAACTGTACCTCGCAAATGCCCATAAGAGAATTGAGCATGACATCACCCAAATTCGCTTTCAAAAAATTTCTCTGATGTCAGTTTCGCGCGGCAAATCCCGCAGAAACGCGCGAAATTCTGTGAAGCCGAATAATATTCCCTCAAATCAATGACTTAATGGCGGAGAGGGTGGGATTCGAACCCACGGTACGGTTGCCCGTACACCGCATTTCGAGTGCGGCGCATTCGACCTCTCTGCCACCTCTCCGGGCCAAGGGGAAACGGCGCATTCACATGCACCTTCCGCATCTCGCCAAATTTCGATAGCGGGTCGAGCGGCGGCACTTAACCGAGACATGCGACTTTGCCAAGCGGGATTGCCGCATTTTTCTTGTATGCGTCGCAACATGCCCTACATTAAGAGCATGATGACGCAAATCGTGAACCTCGGTCCGGCTGGGCAGGCCCCTGGCGTTGCGGTGCCCGACATAGCCCATGCGCAATTCAATATCGGTGACGTCGTACAACACCGTATGTTCGGATTTCGCGGCGTTGTGTTTGACGTCGACCCCGTCTTCGCCAACAGCGAGGAATGGTATACCGCCATTCCAGAGGATTTGCGGCCGGACAAGGAGCAACCCTTCTACCATCTGCTCGCCGAAAATTCCGATGGCAGCTATGTTGCTTATGTAAGCCAGCAGAATCTGGTGCCCGACGAGAGCGACGAGCCGGTCGACCATCCGGCTATAGCGGGACTGTTCGATGCGTATAGCGACGGTAAATACCGCCTGCACCCACTCTATCGACACTAAACGTCTCGCTGTGCGTCTATCATCGCACAGGGTGCATGCAGCCTGATGCTAGAGCATCGAGCGGAAAAGTGGGAACCGGTTTTCCGTAAAACGCGATGCGACAACGAAAACATAGAGCGCGCTGCCTGATTCAGATTTAATGCATCGCGCTCTAAGGCCTGATCTTCCACCCGCTTTTGAGAAGTTTATAGCAGAGCACGGCCAATACGACATTGAGCAGCAAAAGCACTATGGCGCCGCGCACAACCTCTGTGTCCGCCGCCGACAAAAATCCGTAGCGGAAGCCCGAAATCGCGTAGAAGAACGGGTTTGCATGGCTGATAGCCTGAAATGCGGGGGACAATCTGTCGACGGAATAGAATGTACCTGAAAGCAGCGCCAGCGGCGCGATGACGAAATTGGTGACGGCCGCTGCATGATCGAACTTTTCGGCCCAAATGGATGTCAATACACCCAGAAAGCTGACGAACATCGTACCCAAAAGCCCGAATACAACGATCGCCCAAATATGGCGCGGGGTCAGGTGAACACCGGGCCACAATGAGATGGCAAGCGCGATCGCCCCTCCAACGAAAATGGCGCGCGTCATGGCTGCGGCAACCTGCGCGAACAACAATTCCGATGTCGAGATCGGCGGCATCAGATAATCGACGATGGTGCCCTGAATCTTGCCGACCAGCATCCCGAAGCTCGAATTGGCGAAGGCATTCTGTATCATTCCCATCATGATGAGGCCCGGCGCGATAAAGTCGGCAAACGGCACGCCCAGCACGGTACGGCCCTGACGGCCAAGCGCCACGGTGAATATGATAAGATACAAGAGCGTCGTGATCGACGGAGCCCAGATGGTCTGCAACTGCACCTTCATGAACCGCCGCACTTCCTTGACATAGAGAGCGCGCGTACCCGACCAGTTGACATTGCGGATATGCGGCACACCTGGCTCTGGAAATGCAACCGTGGACACGGGCCGGCTAACAGATTCTCTCTGGTCGTTCATGCCGGGATCGACTATCGGCTCTCTGCAATGGGGGCAAGGATTAATGCGGGCTGAAGCCATGGGTTGAAGTTGCGCGCCACTGCCGCCATATCACGTGCGCGCGGCCAGGGACTCGCCGCCACACGACATTGCGGAATGATTGGAGCATATTTTGTCCTGGACCGATGAACGGATAGACCAGCTGAAGGCCATGTGGGAAAAGGGCATGACAGCCAGCCAGATCGCTGAAGAACTGGGAGGCGTTAGCCGCAATGCCGTGATCGGTAAGGCGCATCGCCTAGGGCTGCAATCGCGACCATCGCCGGTCAAGGCGAATGACGCACCACGCAAAAAAGCGGCAGCACGCCGGGCTCCCGCGCCTTCTTCGCCCGCAGCGCCCGCTGGAAAATCATCGCCAGCGCAGCCCGCAAGCGCGCCGTCCGCTGCGCCCACAGGCGGCGCTGGACAAAATCAGGCCGCCCCTCGCCCCGCCTCTCCCCAGCCACAAATCGTCTCGATCGGTCCGGGCGGGTTCCTGCGTCAGGGACCGGGCGACCAGCAGGCGCCCATTCCGCCAGCACCGCCGCGCCGCCTGGTTCCAGCCAAACCCAGCCCCGAAATTGCCGACAAGACGAGCCTGCTCGACCTGACGGAGAAGATTTGCAAATGGCCGATGGGCCATCCGGGCGAACCGGATTTCCATTTCTGCGGCGAGAAGGTGAACCCCGGCTTCCCCTACTGCGTGGAGCATTGCGGGCGCGCTTATCAGGCGCAACTGCCGCGCGGCACGCGCCGCCCGCCGCCGCCCCTGCCGTTCGGCGGCCCGCGCGTTCGCTGACGCTCAAGAAAACGGGTGACAGCGATATGCCGAGCGCCTATGCGCGCCGGCAATGTCTGCATTTCGCGCCCTGACGACCAATAGGCGGATGCTCGCCATGCTGCTGATTGCGGCGGCTTTGTTCGTGCGCGCGATAATACCGGCCGGATATATGCCGTCCGACGAAACGCGTAGCTTTTCGATCATGCTGTGCGCCGATCAGAATGCGGCGAGCGTGCGGATCGACATACCGGTCGACTCCACTTCATCGCACCACGACAAAAACCCGTCCTCCTCCGATCATCCCTGCGCTTTCGGCGGGCTGTCCACCGCTTCTTTGGGTGGGGCTGATGCCGTCCTGCTCGACAGCGCGATCGCGCATATTATCGCGCTCGGCTTTTCGCCTGTTGCGACGCCGTTGCTGCAGGGCTTTTTCCGCCTCCGCCCGCCCTTGCGCGGACCGCCGGCGCTTTCCTGACAATCGCTTAGCTTTCGCCCGGCACCTTCTTCACGAAGCGCGGGCGGTATCGCGCATGGTTTCAGTGCGCGCCCATGATTTCAGGAATTATCATGTCTTATCGTACCAGTCTTTACGCCGCCTGCGCGGCAGCCTGCCTCTTGTCTGCGCCGCTTTACGCGGAGGACGCCCCCGACGCGGGCAGCGACACCCGCACGATCATCGTCACTGCCTTCGCCCAGGCGAATGCTGCCCAAAAGGAAGCCGCCCGCACACCGGGCGGGACCGACATCGTCTCCTATCAGGATTATGCCGACAAGGCGGTCATGTCGTTGCGCGATACGCTGGCCTTTTCGCCGGGTGTCTATCTGCAACCGCGCTTCGGCCAGGAAGTCCGCATCTCGATCCGTGGCTCCGGCCTGTCGCGCGGTTACCACATGCGCGGCCTGACGCTGTTGCAGGATGGCGTGCCCATCAACCTTGCCGATGACAATGGCGACTTTCAGGAACTGGAGCCGATCTTCTTCGATCATCTGGAGGTGTATCGCGGCGCCAACGCCTTGCGCTTCGGTTCGGGAACATTGGGCGGTGCGATCAACGGCGTGACGCCCAAGGGGAGCGACGCTGAAGGGCTCTATCTGCGCGCCGATGCCGGTTCAAATGAAACGCTGAGGGGTCTGGTTTCATTTGGCGGGGCATCGGGCGTTGCCGATTACTGGGCCGGCGCCAGCGCGGACAC
>CAYGOH010000002.1:31022-50731 GCA_964351385.1 uncultured Sphingobium sp.
GCGATCATGCCAAACGGCGCTCGTTTCGCTTTCACGGCAATGTCGGCCTGCAGCTGGGCGAGAGCGTCGAAACGCGCTTCTACGCCAGCTACAACAATATCGATCAGAAACTACCAGGCGCGCTGACGGTGGCGGATGTGACATCTACGCCAAAGAAGGGAAATTTCGCTGGCGACCAGGCGCGCGACATCGATTCCCTCCGACTGCAAAGCCGCACGACATGGAATATAGATGAGAATGCGACACTGGAAGGCGGCGTCTTCCTCAACATTAAGTCGCTGTTCCATCCGATCTTTCAGGTGGTCGATCAGGAGGCGGTCGATCGTGGAGCCTATGCCCGGCTGAACTGGGCGCGCGGTCCGCTGGAATTCATGCTCGGCGGAGAGTTCCGCTATGGCACCGTCACATCCAGACGATACGCAAATGTGAACGGCAAGCGCGGCGGCCTGACCTTCGACGCCGACCAGAGGGCGCGGTCCGCCACGCTCTATGGCGAGGCCCGGTTCAGACCGACAGAGCGGCTCACGCTGATCGCGGGCGGCGTCTATGCCGATGGCTTCCGCCAGCAATATGAAAAGTTCAACATGTTCGCGGGTGGCCCGACCGGCATTCTTGGCCGTGCAGAATTTAGCGAATTCTCGCCCAAACTCGGGCTGTTGTTCGACGCCAAGGCTGATGTGCAATTCTATGCCAACTATAGCCGTTCGGCCGAATTCCCCGGTTTTATTGAACTCGCGCAGGTTAACAGTTTCGTTTCGCTTAATCCCCAGACCGCATGGACCGCGGAAGTGGGAACGCGCGGGGAAGCCGGTATCGCACGCTGGGATGTGTCGCTCTATCGCGCCGACGTGCGAAACGAGATGCTTCAGTACCGGATAGGGCCGGATTATCCGGCATCCACGTTCAATGCCGACAAGACGCGGCATCAGGGCATCGAAGCGGCGCTTACATTGGAGCCGACCGACTGGCTGCGGCTGCGACAGGTCTATCAATATAGCGATTTTCGCTTTCGCGATGACGCGGAATATGGCGATAATCGCCTGCCGGTGGTGCCGCGTCATGTCTATCGTGCAGACCTGCGGATCGGGACGGACACGCTGCATATATCGCCCAATATCGAATGGGTGCCGCAAGGGGCCTATGTCGACTATGGCGATCTCAACGGCAAACAGTTCCGTACAAAGGGCTATGCGCTGCTCGGCCTGACAGCGGGAGCGACGGTCGGCGACGGCATCGACATTTTCCTCGACGCCCGCAACCTGACCCAGAAGAAGGCGGTTGGCGATATCAGCGCCGCAATTCAGTATGTCAGGGATGACCCGGCCACCGCGCCGGACGACAGCAGCGCCATCTTCTATCCGGTCGAACGGCGCGCGGTCTATGCCGGCGTTCGCATGCGCTTCTGACGCGAACGAAGGATGAGGGCATGAAACATACCGCTCTCTATCGCACCATATGGCGCTGGCACTTTTACGCCGGGCTGTTCGTGCTGCCCTTCATCCTGATCCTATCCCTGACCGGCGCGGCCTATCTGTTCAAGCCGCAGATCGATCGGTGGGAGGAACGCCATTATATCGGCCTGGGCATGGCGGGCGCGGTCTCGCCCAATGTCCAGGCCGAGGCCGCGCTTGCCGCTTTTCCGGGCGCCACCTTCTACAGCTATCGCTTGCCTCGCTCGGACGACGACGCGGCAATGATCCATCTGGGCATGGCGGACGGGCATTCGATGCGCGACGTCTTCGTATCGCCACAAGGCAAGGTGCTGGGCAGCATCGATCCGGACACGCGCCTCTCAACCCTCATCGCAAACTTCCATGGATCGTTGATGATAGGCACCGTAGGCGACCGGCTGGTGGAACTGGCCGCAAGTTGGGCCATCGTCATGATCATAACCGGCCTTTATCTCTGGTGGCCGTCGAGGCGCGGCCTTGCCGGAATAATATGGCCGCGCCTGAGCAGGGGCGGACGCAGCTTCCTGAAAGACCTGCACGCGGTCACAGGGTTCTGGATATCCGGTCTGGTGTTGGTCCTGCTGCTCACGGGTCTTCCCTGGGCTGGCGTCTGGGGCAGCGCCTTCCGCACTGTACGGGCCGAAATGGGCTGGGTTCAGGGGGCCCAGAACTGGAAAACCGGCGCACATGCCGCGCATGATCATGACGCCATGGTGCAGCAGCAGTCGGCAGGCATTCCCCTAGCCTCGCTTGCCGAGATCGTGGCAAAGGCACAAGCTGAACATCTCGCCTTTCCGGCCCTCGTTATCGCACCGGCCGCTCCGCAGCCTTTCGGTCCGCCCACCGGCATGGTGTGGACGGTGAAATCAGAAGCACAGAACCGACCGCTGCAACGCTCGATCACCTATGATATCGCCTCGGGCAAGGAACTCTCGCGCAGCGGGATTGAGGACAAGCACCCTATCGACAAGGTCATCAATTATGGCATCGCATGGCATGAAGGGCAGCTTTTCGGCTGGATCAATCAACTCATCGGTGTCCTGACGGCGCTCGCCCTCATCACATTGTCCATATCCGGCTTTCTTATGTGGCGTCGGCGCAAACCCGAAGACATGCTTGGCGCCCCGCCTCCGCCAATCCGGACAAAAGTCAGGGGATTGACCGTCATCATCCTCGTTCTTGCCGCTCTGCTGCCTCTGCTTGCCGCGTCGCTCATGCTGCTGTGGCTGGTTGAACGGCTTATCCTGCCTCGCTTTCCTCGGCTTTGCGCATGGCTCGGTATTATTCGCACTGTTGCGGCCTAGACGGTTGCGCCGTCTTGTTCGCTGTTGCACAATCCCCGGACGCGATAGACCCCGACTGTTGGGCAGACATCGTGACAACACCTGTCCGGGGGCTCGCTTTTGATCGACCGCTCTGCCACGCTCATCTTATTCGGCGCCACAGGCGACCTTGCCGGTCGCATGCTTTTCCCCTCGCTCTATAATCTTCAGGAAGACGGCCTGCTGCCGGACGATTTCCTGATCGTTGCCTCGGGCCGCTCCGAATATACGGACGCGGAATTCCGCAAGGATGTCGACGCGCAGCTTGCCCAATATATCGATGAGGAACGCTATACGAAGGAAGCCTCCGAAAGGCTGACGGCGCGCATCATCTATTGCGCGGCGGAAGCGGGCAACGCAGATCAGTTCGCAGCGATTGCCGAACGGATCAAGGGACGGGAAGAACGCGGCATCGCCGTCTATCTATCCACTCCCCCTTCCCTGTTCGCGCCCACGGCGCAAAGTCTGGCCGAAGCAGGCCTTGTCAACGGCTCCACCCGTATTGCGATGGAAAAGCCGATTGGGCACGACCTCGCGTCTTCGAAAGAGGTCAATGACGCGATCTGCGATCTGTTCGACGAAGAGCGCATCTTCCGCGTCGATCATTATCTGGGCAAGGAAACGGTGCAAAACCTGATTGCCTTGCGCTTTGGCAATATGCTGTTCGAGCCGCTGTGGAACGCGAGCCGCATCGACCATGTGCAGATCACGGTCGGCGAAACCGTCGGGCTGGAAGGCCGCGTATCCTATTACAACAAGGTCGGCGCGCTGCGCGACATGGTGCAGAACCACATGCTGCAGATCCTCTCGATCATCGCGATGGAGCCGCCTGCACAATTCGATTCCACATCGGTGCGCGACGAGAAGGTGAAGGTGTTGCGCTCACTGCGCCCGATGACCGGCGCGGATGCCAAGCAGTTGAGCGTCCGCGGCCAATATGCGTCCGGCGCGGTCAATGGCGAGATCGTCAAGGGCTATGCCGAGGAACTGGGCGAGGCATCCGACACGGAAACCTTCGTTGCGCTGAAGGCCCATATCGACAATTGGCGCTGGACCGGTGTGCCCTTCTACCTGCGCACCGGCAAGCGCATGCCCACCCGGCACAGCGAGATCATGATCCAGTTCAAGCCGGTCGCACACTCCATCTTTGCAAACGGCGGGCCCAAATCGGCGTTGGACCCCAACACCCTTATCATTCGATTGCAGCCCGAAGAAAATATCCGCCTGCTCATCATGGCGAAGGAGCCGGGCCTCGACCGTGGCGGCGTGAAACTGCGCGAGGTCGGCCTTGACGTGTCGCTGACCGCCGCGTTCGAGGGCAAGCGCCGCCGCATCGCCTATGAACGGTTGCTGCTCGACCTGCTCGAAGGCGACCCCACCCTGTTCGTCCGCCGCGACGAGGTCGAGGCGCAATGGCAGTGGATCGATTCCATCATCGCCAGCTGGCAGGAAGCGGGCGTGAAGGTCGCCAGCTATAATGCAGGGAACTGGGGGCCCTCCTCGGCCATTGCCCTTATCGAACGCGATGGAGAAAGCTGGCATGAATAATCTCCACCCTGTTGTCGAGAAGGTCACGCGGCGCATCGTCGAGAAGAGCGCGCCTGCGCGCCGCAAATATCTCGACCTGATCGAGCGGGGCCGCGATGCGGGCACCAACCGGGGCCAGCTGAGCTGCGGCAATCTTGCCCACGCTTTTGCGGCGTCCGGCGATGACAAGCCCGCGATCCGCGCGGCGGCATCGATGAATATCGGCATCGTTACGGCGTATAACGACATGCTCTCCGCGCATCAGCCCTATGGCCGCTACCCAGAGCAGATCAAGCTGGCCGCGCGCGAGCTGGGCGCAACGGCGCAGGTCGCGGGCGGTGTTCCCGCGATGTGCGATGGCGTGACGCAGGGGCAGGCGGGCATGGACCTGTCGCTCTTCTCCCGCGATGTCATCGCGATGGCGACCGCCGTGTCGCTCAGCCACGCGATGTTCGAAGGCGTGGCGATGCTCGGCATTTGCGACAAGATCGTGCCGGGCCTGCTGATCGGCGCGTTGCGTTTCGGCCACCTGCCCGCAATCCTGATCCCGGCAGCACCAATGCCGTCGGGCCTCGCCAAAAAGGAAAAGGTGCGCGTGCGGCAGCTCTATGCCGAAGGCAAGGTCGGTGAGAAAGAACTGCTCGACGCCGAGGCCGCCAGCTATCATGGCGCAGGCACCTGCACCTTTTACGGCACCGCCAACAGCAACCAGATGATGATGGAGATGATGGGCCTGCATGTGCCGGGCGCCGCCTTCGTCAATCCGGGCACGAAATTGCGGCAGGAACTGACACGCGCAGCAGTGCATCAGCTCGTTGGCAACGGATGGGATGGCGGAAATTATCGTCCACTGGGCCACTGCGTCGATGAAAAGGCGATCATCAACGCTATCATCGGCCTGCTCGCGACCGGGGGCTCCACCAACCACGCGATTCACCTGCCCGCCATCGCGCGCGCGGCGGGCATCAGCATCGACTGGACCGATTTTGCCGAACTGAGCGAGGTGATCCCACTGCTCTGCCGCGTGTACCCGAACGGTTCGGGCGACGTGAATGATTTCCATGCAGCGGGCGGCATCGGCTACGTGATCGGCGAATTGCTCGACAATGGTCTGTTGCATGGCGACATCATGACTGTCGCTCGCGACGGCCTCGCCGACTATGCCCGGACGCCCGAGCTGGCCAACGATGCGTTGACATGGGGCGAACGCCTTGCCGAACCGCGTGACAGCGCCATACTCAGCACGGTCTCCGCCCCCTTCAGCGCGGACGGCGGCATGAAGCTGCTCTCCGGCAATCTGGGTCGCTGCGTCATGAAGACGAGCGCGGTTGACGCCTCCCGCTGGACTATCGAGGCGCCCGCCCGCGTCTTTGCCGATCAGAATGAGGTGCTCGCCGCGTTCAAGGCGGGCGAGCTGGACCACGATGTGGTGGTCGTCGTGCGCTTTCAGGGGCCGCGCGCAAACGGCATGCCGGAACTGCACAAGCTGACCCCGCCGCTGGGCGTGCTTCAGGACAAGGGCTTCAAGGTCGCACTCGTCACCGATGGCCGCATGTCGGGTGCAAGCGGCAAGGTTCCCGCCGCCATCCATGTATCGCCGGAGGCAAAAGGCGGCGGACCGCTCGGCAAATTGCGCGATGGCGACGTCGTGCGCGTCTGCGCGGTGGAAGGAAAGCTGGATGCGCTGGTCAATCCGGCGGAATGGGAAGCACGCGAACACGCCCCCACCCCGCCCCCGCCCTATGACACAGGCCGCGAACTGTTCGCGATGATGCGCAATACATGTGACGAGGCCGAACGCGGCGCTTCGGCCATGCTGGCCGCGATGGAACTGGAGATGACGACGTGACCGTTGACGATGTAATGGAGCTTGCCCCGGTCATTCCCGTGCTGGTGGTGGACAATGTCGCGGACGCGCTCCCGATCGCTCAGGCGCTGGTGGCGGGCGGACTGCGCGCATTGGAGGTCACTTTGCGCACGCCCGGAGCGCTCGACGTAATTCGGGAGATGAGCCGGGTCGAAGGCGCGGTCGTCGGTGCCGGCACCGTCGTCAGCCCGCATCAGCTCGATGCCGTGGTGAGTGCGGGCGCCAAGTTCGTCGTCTCGCCCGGCCTGACCGAACCGCTTGGGCAGGCGATGGTTGCGAGCAACATCCCCTACCTGCCCGGTGTCGCGACTGCGGGCGACATCATGCGCGGGATGGACCTGGGCCTTACCCGCTTCAAATTTTTCCCGGCGGAAACATCGGGCGGCATCCCGGCGCTGAAGGCGCTGGCAGCGCCCTTCTATGAAGCGCGCTTCTGCCCGACGGGCGGCATCACCGAAGCGTCCGCATCCGACTGGCTCGCGCAGCCCTTCGTCAAATGCGTCGGCGGCAGCTGGGTCATTCCGAAAGGCCCGGTCGATCCGGTCAGGATAGAAGCGCTCGCGAAGGCGGCATGCGCACTGGGCACAGCCTGAACAAGGGCCAACGTCAGGCGCTTTGCCGCGTCTCAACCGAAGGATCGACCGGCAGGCCTTCAACGATGCGCGGAACCATTCTCGCGAGAATTTCGGCTGTCATGATGAAGTTGCGTTCGGCATGTATCACCTTCGCCGTGACGTCATCTCGATCATAGGGAGTGGCCGACGCGGCTTCGTGACGCGCCGCTTCCAATCGATCATATGTCTGGCGGAAATCCATCAGGAGTTTTGCGCGAAAAGGCATCTTCTTCTCTCCGGGCGCTGCTTGTTTATGCCTCTTGATTTCCTCTGTTTCAGCGCTGCGTCAAGATGTGACATGCTGATTTTGCGACGAAGCGCTGTGCCTCTTTAGGACCCTTCGCTCGTAACAAGATCTGGTCGGCAAAATGCCTGTCCATCCGCCGTGACGCACCCTCCAAAAGTAACCCCGCCGGAGCAAACTCAACGACGGGGCCTAGGTTCAGGGATCGTCACTTCCTGCAAGGGGAGGGGTCAAGAAGTGACAAGAACTTCAATAGCATATTCGCATGAACGGCATATGAAGCGCTGCCGCGCGTAACAGCGCCGAAATGAGCGCCGACTTGCTTCATCCAATTCGGACCGATTGCCTGCCGCCACAGTGATGCTTTGGTAACGAACCTTCCCTAGCCTGAATCCAAACAGGGGAAACGGCATGCGATACAGGTTACTGGGAATAGCGATGATACCGGCCATGGCGAGCATGGCATTCGCCATCCGTGCGAGTGGCAATCAGACCGCCAAAGCCGCACCGACCGATATCCTCGATGAGCGGCTCCATGCCGGCGCGACGATCGAGCAATATGTCGCGCAGGTCGTGGCTCCGCTTCGCAGCGCGGATCGCATGGGAGACGGTTTGGATCACGGCGACGTGATATTTGCAAAACTGCGCACTGCCGCCCAGCGACGCGCCGGAGAGATCGGCAGGGTTCTGCGGTACGATCTGGATGGCGATTTGAAGGTGACGCGCGAGGAGATCGACCAATCGCAAAGCAACGCATTGGCCATGGTCAGGCGGCCAAGCGCAAGCGAGAGCGAACTATCCCGCTATGACAAGGATGGCGACGGCACGATCACTATTCAGGAAGCAGCCGCGAATGCGGCGCGAAATATGCGTTCCGACGAGCAATTGTCTGGCCTTCTGGCGCTCGACCCCAATGGTGATGGCCAGTTGACAGCAAAGGAACTACGCAAGCTGGCAGAACGGCATTTTTCCACCATCGATACCGATGATGACGGCAAAATCTCACCCGAAGAGTTCGCGCCAATAATGCAACGCAAGCGCACTGCAATGATGGAGCGCAACCTGCCGGTGTGCAACCTGCCGACCGTTCCCAAAGGCGCAAAACTGCTGGTTTATGGCGGATATGAAGGAGACGCCATCTCGTCCGCCGTGATAGGCGGGCCAGATCAGGAAACAAACCTGATCGATGTAAACATAGAGTCCGGGTCAAGCCACCTGTACCTCATTCTGACATCCTATGAATCAATGGTCTGGCGCGTCAGCGGCGACACAAAGCGGATCGCGCAGGTCGTCGTCTCGTCGGCTAAAAGCGCACAGCATGAAGGGTCATCGCTGTCAGGTGTAGAGGGTCTGCCCCGCAGCAAGGTGACGATCGCCGACAGGCAATGCCCGCGCCCCTTCTACAAAACTGACGGACGCAGTGAGGTGACAGCACTTGCACCCGTGACCAAAGCGCTGGGCCGCAAGCCGGACGCGATATTCACCGGTTATTCGGTGCAAAGCATCTCATTGCCCTCAGGTCTGGCTACGAAAGCCAATGCATCGGAAACCGCACTTCCCGGTGGTTTCGACCCCGAAATGTGGCAAGCAGCCATCCGGTTTTGGCCTGGCGGGCTGGTCTCCGTCAAACCGGGCAACGTCGTTTCAAACGCCAAGGTTGAGGCATATAAGGTTCTTCCCAGCCAGATGGGCCTGTCTCAACTGATCGGAGAGGGCGCAGTGGAAAAAACCGGCTCCCGCACATTTCGCATCGTGCGCCCAATTCCGCATCTGCCCCCCAGCATGGGCGGCGCGCATGCCGTCACGTTCGATCTGGCAGCGGATATTCCCATGCCGCCGGGAGACCTCGTCCACAGCTGCATCAGGTTAGAAAAAACGGGTCAGGTTGTCGGCAACGAAACCATCTGCAAACGCTAGGTTCGCGCGCAGGCGCGAACACTCGGCCAGATGCCGCGCGCTTCTTCCAACCCTGCTTCAAACTGATCTGTGCACCGTTCCCATTGAAATGAACGGCCATAATCTGCCGCAGCAGCGCGCTCAACACGCAGCGCGCCGCGTATCGCCACGACAAGATCGTCGTGCAGCGCGCCCACCGGCTGCACCAGCGTCGTTTCCGGTCCGCGCCCGGTCGCTCCGATAATGTCCAGTGGCCCCTGCACCGGAAAACCGGAGACCGGCGTGCCGCAGGCAAGCGCCTCTATCATGACGAGGCCGAAGGTATCGGTCAGGCTGGGAAATACGAACACGTCTGCGGCACGATAGGCATCGGCCAGTTGCTCACCTGCCAATGCGCCCATGAACACGGCCGCTGGATATTGCTGGCGCAGTTGTGGCAACGCAGGCCCATCGCCAACGACAACCTTGGTGCCGAATATGTCCGCATTGAGGAACGCTTCCAGATTCTTTTCCGTCGCGACACGCCCGACATAGAGCAACACCGGGCCCGACTGGCTGACCAGCGCAGGATGTCTGCCGCCGTCGCGCCGGAATATGCTGGTATCTATCCCCCGCGACCAGATGCGGCCATTGGTTATGCCACGATAGGTCAGCTCATCGCGCAGACGCGCGGTGGAAACGAACACCGCCGAGGAGGGCTGGTGAAAGCGGCGCATCACCGGCCAGAACCAGTCAGGAGACACCCCCGTGCGGACCGCAAGATAGTCTGGAAACCGGGTATGAAACGCCGTGGTAAATGCCACGCGCTTGTCGATGCACCAGCGCCGCGCCGCCCAGCCGATCGGCCCCTCCGTCACCACATGGACAACATCGGGCGCGAATATATTGAGCGCGCGACGCATCCCGCTACGCGGCGCGATGGCGAGACGGATTTCGCTATAGCCGGGCATCGGCACGGTCAGAAACTGGTCGGGCGAGATCAGCTCAACCTCATGACCGCGCTCTTCCAGCTGCGCTATCGTCATTTGCAGCGTCCGGACCACGCCATTGACCTGCGGCACCCAGGCGTCGGTGGCGATCGCGATTTTCATGCCGAAACGGCGGCGTCCTGCATTTGCTCGGCACGGACATGCGCCGGCCAATCCAGGATCGCCATTTCACCTGTCGCAGTTTCCGTCAGCGCGGTGCAGCTTTCGACCCAGTCGCCATCATTATAATAGGTGATGCTGCCAATCTGCCTGATTTCGGCTGTATGGATGTGTCCGCATACAACGCCATCAAGCTCGCGATGCGCCGCTTCGTGGGCGACCGCCTCTTCGAAATCATAGACGAACTGAACCGCGTTCTTCACCCGCTTCTTGAGATAAGCGGAGAGCGACCAATAAGGCATGCCAAGCGCTTTGCGCGCGCGGTTGAACCAGCGATTGGCCTTCAACATCAGATAATAGGCCTGGTCGCCAAGAAAGGCGAGCCATCGGGCATAGAGCACGACCCCGTCAAAGGCATCGCCATGCGTCACCAGCAGGCGGCGCCCATCGGCCGTGGTGTGCACCGCTTCGTTGGTGAGCGCGATGCCGCCGAATTCCATCCCGGCATAATCGCGCAGCATTTCGTCATGATTGCCGGTGACATAGACGACATGCGTGCCCTTGTGCGCCATCTTCAGGATACGGCGGATCACCTCGTTATGCGCATCCGGCCAATACCAGCCCTTGCGCAGCCGCCAGCCATCGACGATGTCGCCCACCAGATACAGCGTTTCGCATTCGATCGATCGCAGGAAATCGAGCAACAACACCGCATTGCAGCCCGGCGTGCCGAGGTGCACGTCCGAAATCCAGACAGTCCGGAATTTGAGCTTGGGCCGAAAACTCTTCGGTTCGGGCAGGTCCAGCCAGTCGGGGACCTTGCCCCCTGTTTCAATAACTGTGGATGCGCCCGTTTGCTTGAGAAATGCGCCTATGTGGTTCATATGCCTTCCCCTTTGGAAAGGCGCATTACCCGGCGCACGTTACGCCAGCATGGCGATTACGGGTCAGTTTTGTTGCAACGCAGCGCAGATATGTATCACGCCGGGAGGTGGCTGATAGCGCCGCTTTCGCCTCGGACCCATTACTCCAAACGAAAACAGGCGCCTCCGCTATCCGGAAGCGCCCGCTTCATTCCAAGCTGATGGCTGAGAGGCTCAGCCTTCGCTGCGCGTATCGCGACGCTCGGCGATACGAGCGCGCTTACCGGTGCGGCCACGCAGATAGTACAGCTTGGCGCGACGCACGACACCCTTGCGAACGACGGTGATGCTGTCGATGTTGGGCGAATAGAGCGGGAAAACGCGCTCAACGCCTTCACCGAACGACATTTTGCGCACAGTGAAGTTGGAGCCCATGCCCTTGTTGGAACGCGCGATGCACACGCCTTCGAAATTCTGAATACGGGTACGCTCGCCTTCAACGACGCGCACACCAACGCGCAGCGTGTCGCCCGCGCGAAATTCCGGAATAGTCTTGCTCGCCTTGGTGATTTCCTCGGCTTCAATCTGCTGGATGAGGTTCATGTGCCCTTCTTCCTTCGTCTACCGTCGCGCGCCAGAGGCAGGTCAGTCCCGAACGCCCCTGTGGCGCTCCCAAAGGTCCGGCCTGCGTAACCGTGTGTCATCCTCCGCCCTTTGTTTCCGCCAGGCGGCGATTTTCGCATGATCCCCCGATCGCAACACTTCAGGGATCGTACGCCCTTCCCACTCTTGTGGTCGGGTATAGTGCGGATATTCGAGGATACCGCTTTCAAAGCTCTCCTCGACTCCGCTCGAAGCCGCGCCCATTACCCCGGGCAGCAGGCGAATGCAAGCGTCGAGCAGCGTCAACGCCGCCATTTCTCCGCCCGACAGGATGATATCGGTCAACGACACCTGTTCGATCTGCGGGCGTGCCTCGAACAGGCGCTCGTCAAATCCCTCGAAACGCCCGCAAAGAAGCGTCATGCCAGCCCCTTCGGCAAGCTGGCGGATGCGCGCTTGCGTGATTGGCTTTCCGCGCGGCGTCATCGCGAGAATGGGCAGGTTCGGCGTACGTCGCGCCGCCTCATCAACCGCAGAGGCCACGACATCGCAGCGCAGAACCATGCCCGCTCCACCACCCGCAGGCGTATCGTCAACGGTGCGATGCTTGTCGGTCGCGAAATCACGGATGTTGATCGCATCGCACGACCATATCCCCTGCTCCATCGCCCGCCCTGCAAGCGATACGCCCAAGGGACCGGGAAACATCTCAGGATAAAGCGTCAGAACCTGAGCAGCGAAGGTCATCCCACGAACGCCGCGTCAATCTCGATACGGTTGAGCTCCACGCGCGCCGCGTGCATTGGCACCATGAAGCGCTTACCGTTGGGCCGCTCGATTTCGAGTATGTCGCCCGCGCCGAAATTTTCGACTGTCGCGACAACGCCCAAAGCCTCCCCGGCATCCGATGCGCATGGGAGGCCGATCAAATCGACATGATAATATTCGCCATCGTCCAGCGGCGGCAACGCCGAACGCGGCACCGTGAGCTGTGTACCGCGCAGCGCCTCGGCATCGTTGCGATTGCTGAGCTCGGCGAAGCGCGCAACCGCGCCATTGGAGCCAGCACGCACCGACTTGAGTGTCAGAGTGCGCCCGCCCGCATCAATGGCTTTATACTGTTTAAGGCTGTCCGGCCCATCGCCAAACAGCTTCAAACGGACCTCGCCCGTCACACCATGCGCGCCGATAATGGCGGCCAGAGCGACGGGCGCGTCGTCCAAGGATCAGCCCTCGGCTTTTTCTTCGCCAGCAGCTTCGGCAGGTGCTTCCTCTGCAGCGGGCGCTTCTTCTGCGGCAGCTTCTTCAGCCGGCGCTGCTTCTTCCTCGGCAGGAGCGTTGGCGGCTTCCTCAGCGGCCTTGGCCGCTTCTTCGGCCTCGGCCAGCTTGGCAGCGCGTTCTTCCTCACGCTCCTTCGCCTTCTCGCCCGGCTGACCCTTGTTCGGGTTGTTGCGAGCGGCACGTTCCTTCACGCCAGCGGCATCGAGGAAACGAGCAACGCGGTCGGTCGGCTGCGCGCCATTTTCGACCCAGTATTTCGCGCGCTCCACATCCAGAACGACGCGCTTCTCGTCGCTCTTGGCGAGCAGCGGGTTGTAGCTGCCGATGCGTTCGATGAACTTGCCGTCGCGCGGCGCGCGGCTGTCGGCCACGACGATGCGGTAATAGGGCCGCTTTTTCGAACCGCCGCGTGAAAGACGAATTGCTGTTGCCATTGTACCTAACCTAACCTTTCTGAAACAAAATCAAATCGTTGAAACCAAAATCACTTTTTACCGAAATTACCGAAACCGGGCGGAAGCTTGGGCATGTCGCCGCCGGGAAGACCGGGTAGGCCGCCGCCTGCTCCGCCGCCCATGCCGCCCAGCATCGCACCAAGGTCGCCACCTTTGCCGCCCATGCCGCCGAACATCTTGGCGAGGCCGCCCAAACCGCCCATCTTGCGGATCTTCTTCATCGCCGTGCCCATTTCCTGATGCATCTTGAGCAGGCGGTTAACCTCCTGCACCGTTGTGCCGGACCCCTTGGCGATACGAATCTTGCGCTTGGCGTTGATGAGCGCCGGGCGTTCACGCTCCTTGGGCGTCATCGATCCGATCATCGCATCGAGATGAAGAAGCGCCTTGTCGCCCATAGCATTGTTCGCCATCGCCGCCTGCGCCTTCTTGAGGCCGGGGATCATGCCTGCGAGCGCGCCGAGCCCGCCCATCTGCTGCATCTGGCGCAACTGCATGCGCAGGTCGTTCATATCGAACTGACCCTTCGCCATTTTCTTGGCGAGCTTGTCCGCTTCCTCCGCATCGATGACCTCGGCAGCCTTTTCGACGAGGCTGACGACATCGCCCATGCCAAGAATGCGGTTGGCGACGCGGGCCGGATGGAATGCCTCGATTGCGTCCAGCTTTTCGCCGGTGCCGGCAAATTTGATCGGCGCGCCCGTGACGAACCGCATCGAAAGCGCCGCACCGCCCCGCGCATCGCCGTCCATGCGGGTCAGCACCGTGCCGGTCAGCGGAACCTGCTCAGTAAAGCTCTTGGCGACGTTGACGGCATCCTGACCGGTCAGGCTGTCGACAACCAGCAGGATCTCGGCGGGCGAGGACGCATCGGCCACCGCCTTCATCTCGTCCATCAGCGCCTGATCGACGTGGAGACGGCCCGCTGTGTCGAGCATCACGACATCATAGCCCTGCAGTTTTGCGGACTGGAGCGCGCGCTGGGCGATCTCAACCGGACGCTGCCCCGCAATGATCGGCAATGTCGGTACGTCGGCTTGCGTGCCGAGCACCGCGAGCTGTTCCTGCGCGGCCGGGCGATTGACGTCGAGCGACGCCATCAGCACCTTCTTGCGTTCCTTGTCCTTCAGCCGCTTGGCGATCTTGGCCGTGGTGGTGGTTTTACCCGAACCCTGCAGACCAACCATCATGATGACGGCGGGCGGCGTCACGTCGAGCATCAGGTCGCTGCCGTCAGCGCCCAGAAATTCCGTGAGGGTATCAGAGACGATCTTGACGACCATCTGCCCCGGCGTGACAGACCGGAGCACATCGCTGCCAACCGCTCGGTCGGTCGCACGATCGACGAATTCGCGCGCGACCGGCAAGGCGACGTCTGCTTCCAGCAGCGCGATTCGCACTTCGCGCATCGCCGCGCGGACATCGTCCTCGGTCAACGCGCCGCGCCCGCGCAGCTTGTCGAATACGCCTGTCAGACGATCGCTCAACGATTCGAACATCGACACCTCATAACCGGCGGAAACCCGCCAAAAATCACCACTTCACCCAAAACGACAAGCACGCCGGTGGGCGAAACCTCGCCGACCAGCGTCGATCCGTGGACCAAGGGAGCATGCCGCCCCACCCAGGGATGTCATCAGGGTATCGAACAGCCTGAACTGCCCGATTGATGCCGCGCCAATACGCATGATTGAGCCAGAAGGCAAGAAAAAGGCCATACCGCAAATGCGACGAGCCGAGGGGGATGGTTAGCTCCCGCTTAACTTTTCATCCAATATGGAGGGACTTCGCCGTGGGGGCGAAGCTGTCGGGATTATAGAATGAACGTTACTCAAGAAAGCACTAGGGCCGCGTGGGATGCCCTGTGCAGATCGCAAGCTGTCATCGAATTCGATTTGGCCGGAAATATCTTGTGGGCAAACGCCGTTTTTCTTCGCGTGACGGGGTATCGGCTGGAAGAGGTGAAAGGCCGGCACCACCGGATATTCTGCACCACGGAGCATGCCGCTTCGCCAGAATATCAGACATTCTGGCGCGAGTTGGGCAGAGGTGAATTCAGGTCGGGCCTGTACCGTCGCGTGGGCAAGGGCGATCGTGAACTATGGCTGCAGGCAACCTATAATCCGGTTCTTGATGACGCAGGACGACCGGCGCGCATCCTCAAATTCGCATCCGATGTCACGGACGCGCAGCTTCGCCATGCGGAATATGAGAGCAAGATCAATGCGATCCAGAGGTCGCTCGCTGTCGTGGAATTGTCGATGGACGGCATCATTCTCGATGCGAATGAGAATTTTCTCGCCGATGTCGGGTACAGCCGCGATGAACTGGTGGGGCGGCATCATAGCATGTTGTGCGATCCTGATTATGCCAAAAGCGTGGAATATCGCGGCTTCTGGCGGCGCCTGTCAGCCGGAGAATTCGACCGTGGCACCTATCAGCGCTTTTCCCGCGATGGTCGGGAAATCTGGCTCCATGCAACCTATAACCCCGTCCTCGATGCCAATGGCAGGCCTACCAAGGTTATCAAGCTGGCGAGTAATGTGACGCGTCAGGTCGAACTTGAGAACGAAGTGCGACAGCGCCTGCTTGAAGGCAGCGCCTATCAGGAGCAACTCGCCTCTCGCGGAGATGCGCTGGAAAAGGTGGTCAACAATATTTCCCATATCGTGACCACGATCAGCGATATTGCATCTCAGACAAAGCTGCTGGCGCTCAACGCAACGATCGAGGCTGCGCGGGCGGGAGATGCAGGACGGGGATTTGCCGTGGTCGCGAACGAGGTAAAAAAGCTCGCGTCCGAAACGCAGTCCGCAACCGAGCAGGCGGCAGCGATTGCAAGCGATGAACTGCTGACATGGCAGAGCAAGCTGGCAGGCGAAGACGAAATTGATGTCCTCAACACATTCCGTCGCGACGCGGCGTAAACTTAGCAGGCACTTCAAAAACACCAGAGAGCCCGAAAAAATCCCATAAAGCCTTTATATGTCAATAGCTTTACCTAAAGCGCCTCCCATTAATCGTTTTTAAAACGGATTAAGGCACATTGCAGGGGTGCGGCATTATCCTCGTCTGCACGCTCGGGGACCTGAAAGTGCAAGAAACGGCTACAAAGAACGAAGCCCCTGAATTGCAGGGCGTCCAGAGCGAACTGATAACCGGCAGCGTCGTCGTCGCAGCCATCGTCATATTCATCTGGACCGGCGGTTCGGCGATGACGGCCGTCGTTCGTTACCTGACGGGGGTTGGCCCAAATGTCGAGCAGGTGCTGCTGACAACGCTTCTCCTCAATATCGCCCTCATCCTGTTCGGCTGGCGCCGTTACCGCGATCTACAGGTCGAGGTGCGGCTGCGTCGTGATGCGGAAGAACGTGCGAAATCGCTGGCCGAAACCGATCCGTTGACCGGCTTCCTCAACCGGCGCTCACTCTCCGAAAAGGGGGAAGCCCTGTTCGAAGAGGCGCAGCGGACGGACCAGTCTGTGGCGATGCTGCTGCTCGACCTCGACAATTTCAAACAGGTGAACGATGCGCACGGGCATGCAGCCGGCGACCTTGTCCTGACGACCGTTGCCTCGCGCATCAGGATGGTAATGCCCAAGGGCGCGCTGACCGCACGACTGGGCGGAGACGAGTTTGCCTGCGTCCTGCTGTGCGAACCCGACGCGCAGGAAATTCTCGACCGTTTCGCGGGAGAGCTGGTGCTGGCAACGGCGCACCCTATTCCCTATGACAACTTCCAGCTGAAAGTCAGCCTGTCTATCGGCATCGCCAAGTCAGAGCTTGAAACCGAGAATATCGACACGCTGGCGCGAAGCGCCGATGTGGCGATGTATCGCGCCAAGAAGAAGGGCCGAAACTGCTATGCCTGGTTCGACGGATCGATCCGGCACGAGCTTGCAAAGCGCAATCAGATCGAGGCGGAAATCCGCGAAGGCATACCGAAGGGAGAGTTCACTCCCTATTATGAGCCGCGCGTATCGCTTGCCGACAACCGGCTCACCGGGTTTGAGATGCTGGCGCGGTGGCAGCACCCGACTGACGGGCTGCTCACGCCTGAAGACTTTATATCTGTTGCGGAAAAAGCGGATCAGATCGGCGAACTGTCGCTCGCCATCATGCAACGGGCCTTTCTCGACGCGCGCGAATGGGACAACGCGCTGAAGCTGTCGGTCAACGTTTCGCCCCGGCAGCTGAAAGACCCGTGGTTCAGCCAGAAGCTCCAGAAACTGTTTATCGAAACCGGTCTTCAGCCGAGCCGCCTTGAACTGGAGGTATCCGAAGCGTCTCTCTTCGAAGACCTCTCGCTGGCGCAGACGATCATCGGATCGCTGAAGGATCAGGGCGTCCATATCGCCCTCAACGATTTCGGCACGGGCTATGGGGCGCTGTCTCATCTGCGGTCGCTGCCATTCGACCGGATCAAGATTAGCCGCAAATATGTGTCGTCGGTCAACCGGAACACGGAAAGCGCCTCTATCGTCAGCACGATCATTCATTTCGGCGAGAGCCTTGGACTGCCCGTCACTGCCGTCGGCGTGGAGGACGCGGCCATTCAGCAGACGCTGAAGGAATTCGGGTGCGATGAGGGGCAGGGCTGGATATTCGGACGGCCCATGCCGGTCGAGGATGTACGCCACATTCTGGCAGAACAGAATTTGCTCCTCTCTCCACACATGGAACAGGCCGCAACCGACCGGCTGGCATTGGCAAAGCTTCTTCCGCTCACCAGCGGGCGACGCGCCAGCTGACAGAGCATTGACATTCATGCCTGCGTGACGGCCACCATCCAAACGGCCAAACCACCAGCGCCATGGACTTTCACACGCGCCACGCCTACATGCGCGGCCATGGGAATGTTCGCCAAAATGCACGGCCTCGGCAATGATTTCGTCGTTATCGACGCGCGCGAAAGCGCGGTGGAGATGACCGACGCCCGCGTGCGCGCAATCGCGGACCGACATACGGGGATCGGCTGCGATCAGTTGATCCTCATCGGTGCCTCTTCCCGCGCGGACGTATCGATGCGGATATTCAACGCGGACGGATCAGAGGTCGCAGCCTGCGGCAACGCCACGCGCTGCATCCCGCTCTTCATCGGTCGCGATGTGACCATCGAAACGGCAGCAGGGCTGCTGGCCGCAAAGCTCGATCAGAATGGCGTCAGCGTCGACATGGGTGGACCGCAGTTCGATTGGGAAGCGATACCGCTGGCCTACGCCATGGACACGCTCAACATGCCGACAAGCTGGGAAGACCTGCCTCCGCCCGCCTGCGTCAATGTCGGAAACCCGCATGTCGTGTTTTTCGTCAATGATCTGGATGCGCTCGATACCGCGCGCCTCGGCCCGCTGATTGAAACCGATCCGCTGTTCCCTGAGCGCGTGAACGTCAATTTCGCGGAAATCCTCAATGACGGGCATATTCGCCTGATCGTGTGGGAGCGCGGTGCGGGCCTGACACAGGCCTGCGGGACCGGTGCCTGCGCCACCGCCGTCGCCGCCATACGGCGCGGCTTTGCTGTGGGCCCGGTCACGGTCACGCTACCCGGCGGCGATCTGGTGATCGACTGGAAGGTGGGCGACAGCATTTTGATGACCGGACCTGCTACCCATGTGTTCCACGGCGAGGCGGACTGGAGCGATTTCGGTTGACCGGGCCGGAGCTTATCACCTTCGGATGTCGCCTCAATATCGCAGAGAGCGAGGCCATGCGCGGTCTTGCCGCTGATCAGGGCGACCTTGTCATCGTCAACAGCTGTGCGGTGACGGGCGAGGCCGTAAGGCAGGCGCGGCAAGCGATCCGCCGCCCACGCCGCCAGCGCCCGGACGCGCGCATCATCGTCACCGGCTGCGCCGCGCAGACCGATTCGGCCATGTTCGCCGCAATGCCTGAGGTCGATCAGGTGATTGGCAACCGCGAAAAGATGGCGGCCGCCTCCTTCGCGCCTGCCAAGGAAAAAGTACGCGTTTCCGACATCATGGCCGTGCGCGACACCGCACCACATCTGATCAGCGCCTTTGCCGAGCATGCCCGCGCCTTTGTCGAGGTGCAAAATGGCTGCGACCATCGCTGCACGTTCTGCATCATTCCCTATGGCCGCGGAAACAGCCGGTCGGTCCCTGCCGGGGCCGTGGTCGAGCGCGTGAAGGCACTGGTCGATGAGGGCTATCGTGAGATCGTGCTGACCGGCGTGGACGTTACCAGCTATGGCGTGGACCTGCCCGGCGCGCCGACGCTGGGCAGCCTTGTCGAGCGTATCCTGACCCATGTGCCCGCCCTGCCCCGCCTGCGCCTCTCCTCCATCGACAGCGTGGAGATCGACGACCGGCTATTCGCACTGATAACGCAGGAGCCGCGCGTCATGCCGCACCTGCATCTGTCATTGCAGTCGGGCGACGACATGATCCTGAAACGGATGAAGCGCCGCCATAGCCGCGCGGACGCCGTGCGCATCGTGGACCGCCTGCTTGCCGCGCGGCCAGAGATCAGCATCGGC
>CAYGOH010000003.1:0-7118 GCA_964351385.1 uncultured Sphingobium sp.
CCGGTTTGGTAACGTCAGTCATGTATTGCGTCTCCTTGCAGAGAGCACGCGCGGCGTTGGGACCGCGTGGCCCGTCGCCGCCTCTAGCGGGGGCAGAGTTAATGTCAAATGAAAAGCGGGTGGATCGGATCAACGTCGCGATGAACCTGCGGACGCGTTAACCAAAAATTAACCATGTTTGGGCCCATTATCCTGTATGGGCGGGATTATGAGCGGAATGTCTGGAAAACCGAAAATCGCGATGGCTGCCGCCATGATGGGCGGTTTATTGCTCTCTGCCTGTTCAGTTCCCCAAGCCAAACGGCCGGGCGGCAGCAAACCACAAACGCCGCCCGTCAATGGCGTCAACAGCGCAGCATTCCGTCAATGCGCCGGTCAGCTGGCCGCCCTTGGCGCGCTTTACACGCCCCTGCCCGACAAGAGTTATGGCGGCGGCTGCACCGCTTATGGCGCAGTGCGGCTCGACCGGATCAGCGTGCCCACCACCAACCTTGGCCCGATGACCTGCCCACTGGCCGAGAAATTCACCGCATGGGTCCGCTATGCGGTGCAACCCGCCGCGCGTGTCTATTTCGGCAGCGAAGTTGTCCGCATCGATTCGTTCGGCACCTATAGCTGCCGCAATATCGCGGGCAGCGGCAGGCTATCCGAACATGCGCACGCCAACGCGGTCGACGTCGCGGCCTTCCTGCTCGCCGACGGACGCCGCATCTCGCTGCAAAACGGTTGGAATGGTGACGAGGAAAGCCGCCAGTTCTTGCGGCGCATCCGCGATAGCGCGTGCAAGCGGTTCCGCACCGTTTTGAGCCCCGACTATAACGCTGCTCACCATGACCACCTCCATTTCGATCTTGGCGGCCGGGGCACCTATTGCCGATAAGGGTTCAATCCCGCTTTCGATCTGCAACAAAAACCGCTAGGTCGCTGCCTCATGAGCAGAAAAGATATTGGAGAGCGCATCTTCCGCCCCGCACGGCAGGAAGCGCAGGACGCCACCGTCACCCTCGATACTCCGCAGACACGTAGTGCCGCCTATCGCCTCGCCTTTCAGGATACCGAATTCCTGCTGCGCGAGGATTTGCGGCCAGTGCGCTTTCAGTTGGAGCTGCTCAAGCCGCAATTGCTGCTGGACGAAGCGCAGATCGTGTCGACCTTCGTGTTCTATGGATCGGCGCGCATCCCCTCACCCGACAAGGCGCAGGCGCTGATCGACGCGGCTCAGACCGACCGCGATCGGCGGATCGCCAACAATCTGGCGGCCAAAGCGAAATATTATGAGGAAGCCCGCAAGCTGGCTGGGATAGCGGCGCGTTTCCCGGCCGATCACAATGGCTGCCATAATTTCGTCGTCTGTTCGGGCGGCGGCCCGTCGATCATGGAAGCGGCCAATCGCGGAGCGGCGGAGGCAGGCGCACAGACCATCGGCCTCAATATCGTCCTACCCCATGAGCAGGCGCCGAACGAATGGGTCACGCCCGACCTGAGTTTTCAGTTTCATTATTTCGCCTTGCGCAAAATGCACTTCCTGTTGCGCGCGCGGGCTCTGGCCGTTTTCCCCGGCGGCTTCGGAACGTTCGATGAGTTTTTTGAGCTGTTGACGCTGGTGCAGACTGGCAAGATCGATCCTATTCCGATCCTGCTGTTCGGACGCGATTTCTGGAACAGGGTCGTCGACTTCGAGGCTTTGGTCGAAGAAGGCGTTATCGCGCCGTCCGATCTGAAACTTATCAGCTGGGTTGAAACCGCCGAGGAAGCCTGGACCATCGTCGAGCAGTTCTACTCCGACGAAGATGCCCCCGGATGCGAATAATCTAACGGTCAGTCAGGACCGGTCGTTGTTCGGCTTCTGCCCCCGATGCAATGTTCGGGCGTAGCCGATGGCCACAGCGGCAAAGGGGACGAGCCAGATCAGCCGCGCCTGATATCGCGATGCGACGCCTGAGAAGAGCGCGCATACCGCAGCATTGACGGCCAGCCCGGCGAATAGCGTCAACACCATCGCCCTTTCAGCCTCCCGCATGGATCGCCACCACCATCCCAGCGCCGCGACGCCCGCCAGCACTGTGAAATGAGTAACAATATCAAGCCATTTCAGCAGCGCGGGCACTGGACCCATGGCGGGATTTTTGAGCGCTAGACCGCCCTTGCCGTCCCGAACGATTTCACTCTCGTAGCTCAGAAAATCCAGCTTGAATGTGAAGAACTGCGCAGGCACGTCGCGCAGTACGAAATACCCCTGCTGCAAAGGATAGCGCAGGGTCGAGCGTATCAGGATCGTGTTTTCTTCTGACCGTATGCGGTCGAGCTGGGTGGGCGTCGCCAGATCCACAACGCTGCGCTCCCCCCAAAGAAAATCCATCACCCTTGGCGGAATGTCGGTGCCATATATTTCGCACACGGCATAGGCCTTCGGGTTCTTGCATTCCTGCTCCAGATACCAGCGCGCGGGGCCATTTTCGACCGACCGCGCCAGCGCCAAAGGCAGGTGTTTCGGCGCGATGCTGACGGTGCCGAACCCGATCAGCCCGGTGCCGACGATCAACAGCCGCGACGCATCGCGCCGCGCCAGATAGCTGGCAACCCGAGCACCGCCGGCACCCACAATATCGGCTGCGCAATAGCCCGCTTGTCGGCGCGTCCACCGCGCAGAAGTGCCAACCCTGCTGTGGCTACTATCGCCGTCCCAACCGCCACAGGCAGGTGGCTGGCATGCGCGGCTATTGCTCCTATTTCGATCAGGATCAGGGTGATGCGCAATGGCTGGCTGAACCGGGTCCAGTAAAATGGCAGGACCATCATGATGCCCAGCATGATGGCGGCAAAACAATCGGGAATGGCAAAATTCACGATGGGAGCAAGGCCTGTGCCGAAGGTCGTGACGGCTACCATCGCCCCATATCCCCTCAGGCCGGGGCCCGCGATTGCTTCAAACAGACTGGTAAAAACAAAGCTAATGCAAAGCGCATGAAAAACCGTGAGATACCCCATACTCACGTCCGGTCCGGCGAAAATATAGGCGAATATGCTGTAGGGAATGGACCGCGCCACCTTGGTTTCGCCATCATCACCTGCTGGCACTGGCGAAGATCCATGAGAGGGCCCAGCGGGCAGGAAACCACCTATTTTCTGCGCGGCAAAGCCCACGGCACGCTCTCCGCCCATCTGATAGGCCGGGCTGTCGGGCATGTAGGACGGTGAGCCGAAAATCAGCAACGGCCAGAGCAGCAGCAACGCGAAAAACAGGGAACGGCCTATGACCCTCTTGTTGATCGATACGGAGTTCATCTCTGCCAATCCCTCAACTCGTCATTCGCCAGCCTGCTGCGGCACGGCGATTGTCCACCGTCGCGACGGACTGTAGGTCCGCGTGCTCGGCTCGCCCGAGATTTCGATCTCATAGGCCTTCTCATGGCTGTCGAACACGGTTTCCCAGCTGCGATCATAGACGCCCAGCGTGATGGGGTAGGTGCCGCCGCCAAGCTCCAACCGGTCGATATCAATCTGAACCATGGTGGTCCCGATAGTGTCCGGCAGAACGACATCGGCATCGTCCGTCCCGAAATCCACAAGATGCGCGTCCTTGTCGTTGAACAGGCAAAAGGACAGATGCAGCTCGCTCAGCGGGACCGCGCTCTCCACCCACATCTGCAGCGTCATGCCCTGCCCATATTTGATATGGTTGGTCTCCGTGCCGCGGCTGTTGAGAATGCGCACGCGCGTAATCCTGTTTTCCAGCGTGCCGAAGCGGTTCTGATCGAACGTAAGATGCGGCTGGCCGTCATCGACCGGCGCGATCTTCGCAGCGGACAGCGCGAGCTGCTCCTGCAATATCTCCGCCTCGTAGCGGTGCACCATATCGGACGCCGGGCCGATGCCCTGCGACACCCCGTCCTTCAGCCACAGCACGCGGTCGCACATCGCTTCGACCTGTGCGAGATCATGGCTGATCAGGATGATGGCGCAACCGGCGACGCGAAATTCCTCGATACGCTCCAGACATTTGCGCTGAAAGGCGATGTCGCCGACCGCCAGCACCTCGTCGATCAGCAATATGCGCGGTTTGGTCTGCATCGCGACGGCAAAACCCAGGCGCAACCGCATGCCCGCGCTGTAGGTGCGAACCGGCTCATCGATGAAGCCCTCCAGCTCAGAGAATGCGATCACATCCTCCATGCGGGCGATGATGTCGCGCTTCCTGAGCCCGGCGATGATACCGGTCGCGATGGCGTTTTCGCGCCCTGTAAGGTCGGGATGCATGCCGGCGTTGAGATCAAGCAGCCCGCTCACGCGATCGCTGGCGACAATACGTCCTTCATCCGGGCGCATAACGCCGCCCAGCAACCGCAGCAAAGTCGACTTGCCCGCGCCGTTGCGCCCAATGACTCCGAAAACCTCGCCCTCCTCGACGGCAAAATCGACGTTGCGCAAGGCCCATGTGTATCGCCCGCCCAGATGGCGCCAGCCGCCCTCCACGAACTGGCGCACGGTCCGCGGCCGCGCCACGTCGCGATGCGCAAAGCGCTTGCCGACGCTCTCTATCCGTATCGCGGCGGTCATCAGATTTCCTCCATGAAGGATTCGGCCGCATTGCGGAAATAGCGATAGCCCAAAATCAGCAGCAGGCCCGATACCCCCAGCACCGCCAACGGACCCTGCCAATCGGGCACCTGTCCCGCGAAGATCGTCCGGTAGGCATGGATGATCTGATACATCGGGTTCCATGTCAGGATGGAATGAAACGGTTCAGGTATCTGGCCGAGATCATAGAATATCGGCGTCGTGAAATATCCTAGCTGCAGAATTGACGGCAGGAAGAACTGGACGTCGCGGAACGTGACATTGGCAGCCGACACGAAATAGACGAGCCCAAGCTGGAAAATCGCCTGCACCATCATGATCAGCGGCAGGAAGATCAGCGTCCACCCCAGCGTCCCGCTCTCGACCTGAACGACGATCAACACCAGCGGGAGAGAGAAGAGAAAGTTTATAAGGTTTGATACGACCGAAACCATCGGCAGGGTCGGCAGCGGAAAGCCCGGATGCCCCACCAGCGAGGCATTGTTGGAAATGCTCGTCACCCCTTCATTCAGGCTGGTCTGCAACCATGCCCACGCGACGATGCCAGTGAAAACGAACGACGCATAATTGGGTATGTTCATGCGAATGATGAACGTAAACAGCACATAAAAGGTCAGCAGGAACAGCACCGGTGTGGCCACAGACCAGACCATGCCCATCACCGTGCTTTTATAGCGCGCCTTGTGATCGCGCGTCACCAGCGCCGATACGACCTCCAGCATATGGAGCAGATCATGCTGTTTCATCATGCCGCCAGTCTCTTGATGAAGGCCTCTAGGCTTTGCTCGCCCATCACCTCGATTCGCGCCAGCGCAAAATTTGCGTCGGTCAGCTCGCTCATCCGGTCGTCGGTCGTGACTGCATGGCGATAGCCGCAGGCCCCGGTCAGGTGCATGACGATCTCGTCATAGCTGCCCGATGGATAGGCGATGGCGGTTGCCTCAACGCCCAGCTCTCGTTTCAGGTCCAGGCGCGACTGTAGGAGTTCCTCCGCCATCTGTGTCGGCGACAATCCCGTCAGATGCGGGTGGCTGACACTATGGGAACCGATCTCTATCCCGGCATCGCGCATCCGCCGCAACCCATCCCAGTCCATCAACGGCAGCGGATCACCGGTCCACGCATCCCAGTCGGCGGTCTTCCCGACCTTGCCCGTGGGCACGAACAGCACCGCCGGAAAGCCATGTTTCCGCAATATCGGAAGAGCATTCTGTTCAAAATCCACATAGGCGTCATCGAACGTGATGATCACGCGCCGTCCGGGCAGAGGCTGGCCTGCCTCCCGCGCGCGCCGCCATTCGTCAAATGTCGCGGGCATGTAGCCCTGCTGCTTCAAATGGCGCAAATGCGCGTCGAACATCTCGCATGTCACCCGCCAGCGCGAAAGCGCCTCCGGCCCGGTATCGGCGACCGCATGATACATCAGGATCGGCAGGCGCGCAGTCGTGGGACCAGAGGGAATCGCACCTCTGCGGCGAAGCCCGTCGAATACGCGCAATACCCGCCCTGTAATACCACCCGGCGACGTTTGTACAGGAAGAGCGGCATCGAGCGCCGCACGCGTCATAAGTTCCGGCAGGTACAGACATGTCGCAGCCTTGCCGTCAGGCTCGATCAGCGGTTGCCCGGCCTGCCGCGCTTCGCGAATCATGCCCGCAAGATCCGACGGCAGGGCCGCTGTTCGCAGATTTTCCGCAAGGTCGCCGGAACGAACCGAACCCATTGCGAGACAGTGCGCTGGCACAGTCTGACCGATATCGAGCGTTGCGCGCCCCTGCGCTGCGTGTCTCAGGCGCGCCGCCAGCGGTGTTTCCGCATCGCCCTCGACGCTGACCAACCCCTCCCGCACCGCGAACCGTGCCAGTTCCATCTTGCCGCGATCAAGAATTGCCACCCGCAATGCGCCGGATGCCACCTTGCCATTCTTTGCAAGCACTCGGGTCAGGAACATCGGAGCGCCACCCACCCGGACTTCGACGTCCACCATATCGCCAGAGATGCCGGAAAGGTCGGGGATCGGGTTGCTGCATTCGATCGCGACAAGCGCGTCGCCGGAAACCGTCAGCACGGGCGCGTTGGGGCTGGCGAGCGCGGGATTGTATAGCGCGCTGGACGACCAGTCGGCCAGGCCCGTCAGTTCCTGAATGAACACCGTCCAGCCGACCTGATCGTGCAAACTACCGTCCGCGACAGGATCGGCGGCAAGCCCGCTGGCCAGCAGGACATCGCCGCGCGAGATGGCCCATCCTGCACCTTTTCTCTCCACCGAAAGGCGGGGGTAGATTTGCGCGGAAAACAGCCGTTCCAGCAATTGCCAGACGAACCGGTCAGCAATCGCATCTTTCAACACGATGGCAGGCACATGCCCATCAAATGCAGGCAAGGTGATGGTTCCCAGATACACGCCCTGATGGAAAAACACGCACACCAGACGATCGGCGCTTCCTACCTCGATATCTTTGATTCTCTGCGAAATATCGACGCCCGCTGCAGCGACATTCCCAAAATGACGGATCGCGGAACCGTCCCTGAAAGCGACA
>CAYGOH010000003.1:7187-17280 GCA_964351385.1 uncultured Sphingobium sp.
GAGCCGAGCAATGTCATCGTCCGATGGGCCAGACCGGTCGCGCCGGTTTTCCGTTCCAGCGCGGTGAGGAACGCGACAAGTTGCGGCTCCATCTGCGGCCAGAGATCAAGCCATGCCGACCTCGGCCGACATAGCGCCAGCGGAATGGCATGGAGCAGCGTATAGGCCGGCTGCTTGCTGTCCGCGAGCGGATACCCTTCTGGCGGCAGATGATCAAGCAACGCCGTTGCATCCCGGCCCTGCGCGATCTGATGCCCTGCCGACAGCACGATGACGTTGATTTCCGCCGATATCTGGTGAAGCGCGTCCGCGCCGTGCTGGCGATGCGCGGGAACCGATGCATCGTTCAGCCGTGGATCACGATTGTGCCCGCGCCGGACAACCTCAAGACAATTGGACAGAAACGGTTCGGCATCAAACCATGTGAGGTTTTGTCGCAAACGGTAGCTGACCAGATGCGCGTTCAGCGGCACGAACTGCGCGCCGAGGCGCGCCATGCGTTGCCACAGGTCGAAATCCTCGCAGGTGGTCAGGCTTTCATCGAACCCGCCCGCTTCGTCCAACAAGCTGCGTTTGAAGATGCAAGTATGAATTGCAATCGCGCAATAGCGTGCGAAGATCGGAAACAGATCAGCGCCAGTTTCTTCGCAGCGAATGAGGCTGATCGGTTGCCCCTGCGGATCGACATAACGCCAGCCGCAATGCACCGCGTCCGCATCCGGGTTGGCCGCGAGCGTCGCCATCATCCGCGCCATCATATCGGGGTCGATCAGATCGTCGGAATCGAGAAAGAGGAGCCATTCGCCATCGACATGGGCAAGCGCCGCGTTGCGGGCAGCGGCTGCGTTGCCGCGCTGCGGGCCGTCGATTACCGAGATTCGTGCGTCCTTGGCGGCGAATTCTTCGCATATCGCTCTGGTCGAATCCGTCGAGCCATCGTCTACGACAATCACCCGCCAAGCCTGTCGCGTCTGCGCAATCAGGGAATCGAGCGTTTGCGCAATCGTCTCCCCGGCATTGCGCGCAGGCATGACGACCGAGATGACCGCATCGGGTCCGTCATCCCTCCCCTGCCCCGTCATTGTGCGCGCCCTTCGCGCCCCGGATGGGCGAGAGCGGCGCGACCGCCCCGCTTCTCCTGCAACAGCCGCGTGTAGAGTGCGCCATAATGCGGCGCGATATGTTGCCACGACAGCTCCAGCGTGCGCTCCCTTGCTCCCTTGGCGAGCATGAGGCGGCGGCCTTCATCACCGGCCAACTGGCGTATAACCTCGGCATGACCATGGCGCTCACCCGGGGGCAGCAGGATCGCCCCGCGCATGTCCCCAGCATAGGCCCTGACCGAAAGAATGTCGGTGGAAAGCAGCGGCAGGCCGCAGGCGATCATTTCAAGCAGGCTGTTGTTGGCCGTGGAATCGATCAGCGGCAGGAAGCCGAGGTGGCAGCTCTGGTACAGGGCGACGAGTTCGGCATCGCTCAAACCCGAATGCTGCACGACATTGGGCAGGCCCTGCAACCCCGTATCGCCCCCGGTGACGACATGAAATTCGATGGACGGGTCCGATTGCAGGCTCTCTGCGGCAGCCTTGATCGCCTGCCAGTCTCGCAACCAGTGGCCCGCGGTGATGCACCGGAATGGGCGTGGCGGGGGTGCAGCGGCCGGGCGGAAGAAATCGGTGTCGATCCCGTGCAAAATCGTGACGACCTTGTCGGGCGGCAACAGGTCCTTGAAGAATGCCTCTTGTGATGGCGACACCAGCACGACGGCATCAAGCTGTGCGACGACCCGCGGGTCAACCAGATCGGGCAACAGGTCGGGCGGCTGGTGATAGCTTGCAACCACCGGGATATCGTGCATCGCCCAGCGGTCGAGCCAACCGGGCAGAAACTGCACGCCATGCTCGCCATCGAGAAAATGGACGATATCGGCCCGACCGATGGCGCATGCGGCGAAGGCCCGCATTTCGGCGGCAAGGTCGGAAAGCTTGTACCAGGCCATGCCGGACCGCTGCACCCGTTCGCGCACCCTGGCGCGGCGCGTCTTACCCGGCAGCGGCAGCCCGCTGTCATCATCGTTGGCGAGATGATAGTCGACACGAAACTGGTCCGCATCCAGATGGCGCGTGAACTGGCCGATGCCCGCATATCGGCCCCAGTGCGGGTAACGCGTGGCGTGAAACCTTATGCTCGACGTCTTGCTCATGCGCGCGCTTTTCCCAGCAAACCTGCAATATATCCCAGCCGGATGAACGCGAAGCAGCGCCGCTCGAACTCCTGCGGATCATCGGTACGGCGCAACAGGCGCACAACCTCTCGGGGGCTCGTGAGCAAGCCGAACAGCGCACCCACGCCCGCCTTGAGCCGTGCCGCCTTGCCGGGGCGGTCGGTGATGAGCGTCATCACCGCATCGGAAATGCCTTGCCAGTAATAGCGCCGCTCAAACCATGGCTGGTTGAGGCGGGATTTGGCGGCCAGATGGCGGATCGCCATGTCAGGGCGGTAGTGGCAGCGATAGCCCCGCTCAATAATCTGCTTTTGAATGTACACATCGCCGCCCGACAGCATGTTCGTGCCGATCCGGTCGAGCCGCGCGTCGAACCCGCCGACCTCCTCGATCACCTGTCGCGGCATAGCCATGTTCGCGCCCACCAGCCATTCGACCCGCACGTCCGGAATATCCTTGGCAACCGGCGACCAATCGACGATCGTCAGGCTCAGCGATATTCCGTCGGACAGCCAGGCAGGCCTCTCCGCTTCCCACATCGGCATCACCTTGCCGCCAACGACGCCCGGCATGGGCTGTTGCGAGAACGCGTCGGCGATGGCGTCAAGCCAACCCGGCTCGGCTATCGCGTCGTCATCGAAATAGGCGACGATCTCGCCGCGCGCCGCGCGCCAACCATCATTGCGAGCATGACACAGCCCCAGCTGCGGGGCATGCACATAGCGCAGCAAACCGCGCTCCGACAGGCGTCTACCGATGTCGGCTGTCGTATCCGTCGAACAATTGTCGACCAGCAACAACTCATAGGGCCAGCGCGTTTCGCCTTGATGGAGAATGCTGGCGATCGCGCTTGGCAAATAGCCGTCCCGGTTATGCGTACAGAGCACAATCGATATCCGGGGCGTCGCATCGCTTTTGCCCGAAACATTGCTGGCGGCAGGCGTGAGCGTGGTGTCATCAATATCCGGCATCATCACCCCGCCTTCGTTCCACCAGCGATTTAAGCCGCCACCACGCCCATTTGCAGGCCCAGTCCGGGCGCTTGAGCGCCGTGAACACCAGTTTCGCCTGATCGCGCAGCGGCAACGCCAGAACCGATACCATGCTGCCCACCTCATATCGGCTGATCGATCCGCCCTCGCCCGGCACAACCGATATATCGGGATAGCTGAACGCCGCATCCGCCGGCAGGGTTGAACGGTGCGCGCCGCGCGACCGGATTTGCTCGCGCACGGCCAGATGGTGCGCGACGATCCGGTCATTGTCGCACAGGCGATGGATGGATGCCGCGGCGGCATCCCCCATTGCACTGAGCGTTTCAGGCGGCGTGTCGACCGCGCGCCGCAATGCCACTGCGAGACGCTGCGCCAGCGGTTCGGGGCCATCGGCCGCCAGCCAGCCCGTCTCGCCTTCGTCAATCATTTCCGCCATGCCGCCATTGCGCGACGCGAGCACCGGCAATCCCGTGCACATCGCCTCCAGACAGGTGTTGGGGAAATTCTCCCAGCGCGATGGCACGACGCCGATGCGCGCCTTGCCCAACATCTCCAGCATCTTGCCTCGCGGTTTCGAGCCATGAAAACGGAAGCACTGTTTCAAATCCGCCGGGATCATGGTTGCGACCAGTTCGCCAACGCTGACCTTGCCGTCATATTCATTGTCCGACCCGATGAAGTCGAACCGCAATGACGGATGCTCCCTCGCCACGGCAACCGCAGCCTCGACAAATTCGATGACGCCCTTGCGCGGTTCCAGCCTGCCGCAAAAGGCGATGCTGCCATCGGTCCAGACCTGTTCGTTGCGCCCAATCTTCTGAGTCGATCCCAGCGGCAATGGAATGACCTCAACACCCCCCTCAAGGCCATAATGCGCGGTCGCCTGTTCGGCGAGATACCGGCTTGGGCACAACCAGCCATCGGCCGAGGTGATGACGAAATCCTCCATGCGCTTCATCGGCGCATAGTCCGGGCGCGACAGGGACCAGCCATTATGTTTGAAAATGAATTCGGTCGGCGAATGCAGATGCGTGATGCACGGCGGCGTGCGGTCCGGGCCGAGGCCAAGGCCGCGCCGCAGTAGAAAATAATAAAGCGGCGCCTCCCATTCCTGCGCCTCGATCACGTCGATCTCCTGCTCCACGACAAGCCGCTCGGCAAGCCCTGCGGCAACCCAGGAAAACCACTGGCTTGGGAAGGAGGATCGCACCATCGCCCGCACGGTTTGTCCCGCGTCCTCGCCAGCGGACAGGCCCGGGTATAGCGCTGCGTCGTCCGGCGATATGCGATGGACGGTCAGCCTGCCATCGCAAAAACTCTCCGTTCGCTTGCTCGCCCCTTCCCAGCGCTCGCCGATGACGTGCACCGTCTCTCCGCGCACTGCCAACGCGCGGGCGATGTGCGCGACATAGGTGCCGATACCGCCGGGCGGATAGACGGCAGGCGGAAATTCGCGACAGAGGATCAGGTGCCTCATGGCCGCTGGCGTCCTTTTCGCGTGTAGTCCTGAGCACGCTGCCCCAGCGTCTGGATCGATCCGGCGAGGCGCAATGTGGTGCGGCTGCGCAGCAGCTTTACGACATCATATGTGGACGCGCCCGCCAGCCCTTCGCTCTGCCGGGACAGGCTGCGCATCAAACGGTGCTCGATCTGTGCCGACAGTTCCGGACCGAATTTCTCGATCAACGGCCTGTGATTGCGGAACAGCTCCTCACGCATCACCTGATTCTGCACATCCGACATCGTGCGCAGCAGCGAATCTTCCCGCACACGATAATGCTGCAAGTAGCGCGGTATCGTCACGATTGGCCTGCCTGCCTCCAACAGCCGGATCGCCAGTTCCCAATCCTCATAATTATAGCGCTGGCGCGTGTCATACCCGCCCAGATCCCGCAGCAGCTTCACCGGCGACATGCACGGCACGAAAACCGTATTCTCGGCCAGCAGCATGGGCAGTTCGGGTTGCGGCGCATTCCAGAAACCCGTTGGCACGCCGTCGCCAAAGGTTTCGGACCATGCCGCAACGCCCCCGAGTTCGGGATTGCCTTGTAGAATGTCGAGCGCAAGCCGGTAAAAGTCCGGACCAATCATATCGTCGCCGTCGAGGAACGAGATATAGGCCGCGTTCGTTTCCGCCAGCGCCCGGTTCCGCGCGCCCGCCAGCCCCTGATTGCTCTGTCTGATCAGGGTAAGCGGAAGCCCTGTCGCGTTCGCCTTCTCCACCAATTTGTCGATGCTGGCCAAGGTCTTCCCATCGCGCGAACCGTCATCGATCAGCAGCAATTCGTCCGGCAGAATTGTCGACGCCCACACGCTTTCGACAGTCTCCACAACAAGCGTGCCCATTTCGTAGCAGGCGACGGCAACAGCAAGCGTCGGCTTGTCCGGGGCGGCATGTTCACCGATGGACTGTGGGACAACCGGCGCACCCTCGATCCGCCGGTCGAGCAAGCCAAGCGCCACCTGCCCAAGTCGAGGCCGTTGCAGCGCACCGCGCAGAAGCGCGCCGAGCTTGTCCAATCCGCCGCGCAGCACCCTTTCCCGGTTTTCCTGACCATGGGCGCGCAACACTGCCTCGCAAAGCGCGTGGCGGGCCTCATCCAGTGCGTCGGGGGCCAGAGCATCGATACGCAGCAGATCGTCCGCCAGCGACGCCAGCGTTATGGGCTCTGTCATCATCAGCTCTGCAGGAATATTTTCGCCGGGCGCCAAGCCTTCTGCCGCCTCGGGAGAGAGCAACACTGCCGATCCCGTGGCAAGCTCGCTCCAGATATCGGGCAGATGTTCGAACTGGCTGGGGTAAATCCGCACCTTCGAACCGGGAAGATGTGCCGGATCGTCCGCGTCCCACCGCCACAGCCCATCCTCGACGAGGGCCTTCGCCCAGCCGCGTCCCGACCAATAACCGTGAAAATCGCGCGGCAAATTCGGCGGGAACATCATGTTGCGGCCAGAACATTCCAGCGGACGCGACAGCCGCTCGCCACGCTGGTGCAAGATACGCACCGCATCGAGCGCCATCAGGGATCCCGCAGCGCCCTGCATCGGCTCGTCAAGAACGAAGCGCACCGGACCGCCCGATGGTCCGGCATCCCGCTCCGCTGCGATATCTTCCAGCACCTCGCCCTCGATGCGGCGCGGAAGCAACGCGACGGCCCTTTCCAGCCCATCCTTGCGCGCACGCGCTTCGCCCCTGGAGCCAAAACACAGGGCAAGATCGGCCAGCCCGAGTGACAAGTCCTCCATCTGGCGGCGGGTGATGGCCGAACGCCGCCACAGACCTTCGCCATTGGCTTGCTGGCGATCCAGCGACGTACCTGTGACGACTACCCCCATCGGGATATCGCCCAGCCCCGCCCCGGTCGCCCGCGACATTTGCGCCACATATCCCAGCCCGCCAAAGTGCGGGAACAAGATGGCGTCTATGGGCGCGCGATCATGCAGTTTTCCGATGAAGGCATTGAGCGCGTATGACAGCAGGAAAAGTGGGTCGCTCTCGGCAAGCAGCCCGTTGCTCAGCGGGCTCAAACGTCCGGCAATCGGCGTCCCGTCGTCCGGATTGATGCAGGGGATCGCCTGACGGTCAATGCCGGCGACACCGTGGTCGGGCATGGTATCGCCTGTCAGAAGATGGTCCACTGGCTTTGTCGCGGGATAGGTGACCCATCTGGCGAAGCTGGTTGTGGATGCCTCGGCACGAATCCATTCGGACCAGTCCAGCACCGTGACACGGACGCCAAGGCGGTTGGCAATGTCCTCAACCGGCAGGCCAAGCGCAGCCGCTGCGCGGATCTCGCGCGGGTCGTCGGTCAGATGCTCCAGAAACCCGGTATAGGCATCGACGATTACAAGATGACCCTTATCTGCGTCCGCATCTTTTGACATGGCACCTGCTACCGAGAATATCGTCGCCAAGGGTCTTCGCTCGCTTCCGCTTCTTATCGATCATTTGCGATGAAAGTAGAAGGATCGATTTGGCCGATCATATTTGCCCGACTATTTAAGAAGAGAAGGTTTATTTTGTTTGAATTCGCGGCGCGCCAGCGCCTTTTTAAATCGTTTCATGGGTCGGCTAGGCGACCGATCTCTTTCTCCTAACGACCATCGCCACGCGGTTTACAATTCCGTCGCTCAGTCTGATGATGAACTCGACGAAACGCGAGAGCGGCGTTTTGATGATCTCATAGGTGAAAGCGTGCACCACGATGACGCTGCTCAGAATGGCCACGAACAAGAATATGCTCTCCTGCTCAGGCAGCTGGCGCGCTGTCAACGGATACAGCACCGCGATAATCCACCCATGCATGACCAGCATCTTCATCGACCGTTGCCCAAAATAGCGGGCCACATTACCCGCGAGCGAGCCCAGTGACATTGACGAAAGCCACAAAAGGAAAACCAGAAACAGCAGCTGTTGAACAAGATATAGCGGCAGGATGCCATATTCGCCGATCGTCGGCTGGGCGACGAAATCCAGACCACAGGTCACACACATCGGATTACCCAGCAATCCGGGCCGGTTGACCCAACCGATGCCGACAGACAAGATCAGGCAAGGCAGCGCTGTAAACCAGCGGATGGACAGTTTATTTGGCAGGTGCATTCCGCAAAGCAGGAAAAGGAAGGCAAACGGCCAGTTGCTCCACTGGTAAATGTCCGGCAACCCCAACCGGGTCGCAGCAGCCATCATTCCCGCCGTAATGGCGGCCAGTACAATGAACCATTTCTTCGACCGTTCGAATGTCCACGCATAAATCCGCGCCGCCGCCAGGGCTAGAAAGAACCAGGCGATGAAATTGGCGTGCCCAACCCCGGTGATCAGCGGCATCACGAGATCGCTCAGAAATTCCCGATTGGGCTTCTGGTAGAAGAGATATTGCCTTAGCACCTCGGCGATCAGATGCGATGCATGGGCAAGCAACACCAGCATCAGCGATTGTCGCAGCAGCGTGGGCACGTCCTTACGCCCCAGATTCCTGCTCGACATTCCGCTCAGAAAGAAAAAAGCTGCGACATTTGGGGCCAACAGCTTGATCATTATGGCAGCGCTTATGAACTTGTGCGGATCGAGCATCGCCAAGATCGTGTAGAGCGCATGGACGCAAAAAACGCCGAGCAAAAGATATCCTCGACCGATATTCGCAGACTGTTGCGTCGATATACTCATCGATCTCCCGCGACATCTTCGGGATGGGCAGAATGGCGAACGGTGACGTCGGGACTGAAGAGGGCGTTTCGATGCAACATGGATCAGGGGGTCTCTCTGACAGCGCCTTCCCGCATATGCAACACCGGGTCGGATGCCCCTGCGCCGGTTGTGCTTCCGTTGGGTCCGGAATGGACGAGATAGTCGAACGGATGTTTCCCTTCAAAGCGGACGCCGCTGATGTGCGGGAGAACATCGCTTGCCGGCACCACTGCGCGCGACAAAGCCCTCCACTGCGTCACCAGCCAGCGCCGGTGCGCGTCACGCAGCAGCGCATTGGTGAACCAGAACGGATTGAGCGCATAGGCCTTGAACAAATGGACGATAAAGCGCCCGAACATTTTATTGCGGGCATAGGCCGGCAAAAGCCAGGCCGCCATCATCGTGCGCGCATCGGCGAGAGCCCGCCTCGAAACATCGGGCATTTCCCGGCCGATTTCATCGATCACGGCGAGTACTGCACGATGTTGGCGTTGAGGGCGACTTTGCGACATGCTGCCAGCCGTAATGCGATACCCGGTCAGCAGGCGTTCGATCATGATCGGCTCGCCCAGTTTGGCAAGGTGCAGGATCAGCTTCCAATCTTCCGCTCCGGGCAAGCCGCGCTGGCCCAATGCAACATCATAGCCCCCTACCCGCAAAATCAGATCTTTCCTGTACACTGCCGCGCTGCCGCATCCGACGGAATTGAGGCACAGCAATCCCAGGAAATCATGGCGCGGCGGCGCATCGGGCGGTGTGAAGGGCAACAGCCGGTCATGCTCATCTATGCGGAAAAAATAGGAAAAGGCGAATGGCGCACTGTCCACTTTTTCAAGCGCCGAAACGGTCTCTTCCAGAAACTCCGGGTGCCACAGATCATCGGCGTCGATGGGTGCGACCAACGGGGCTTTTGCTTCTGAAATCCCCCGGTTGCGCGATGCGGCTAGGCCAGAATTTTCCTGCCGTACAACGCGAATGCGGGCGTCGGCCAGAAACGGCTCAAGAATATCTTCTAGGTCGTCGGTCGATCCGTCATTGACGACGATGACCTCAAAGTCCTTCAGCGTCTGATGCTGGATAGACTGGAGCGTTCGGCTGATGGACCAGGCCGAATTATAGGCGGGGATTATTACAGAAACACGCGGAGAAATCATTCCACCTTGCTCTGAAGACGGATCACGTCGGGGTCGGGGATCGTGACCGGTGCCAGCGGCCCATGCAACCGGAAATCCTCCGCCAACATTTCAAGCCCGGCGCGCAAATCTGTTGCCGCCTGCCAGTCCAGCACCTGGCGCGCGCGGTCCGGGTTGCCGCAGAAACCCGAGACGTCAAATGCACGTGGTGGTTGAATGTCGATGCCCGATTTGCGGCCGCAAATGTCGAGCGCAAGGTAAGCAAGATCGCGCAGGCTGGTCGCCACACCGGTTGTCAGGTGAACGGGCGGAAAAGCGCGCTCGCCTGCCGTCAGGTGCTCCATCGCGGCCAACAGACCGGATACGCAGTCATCCACATGGACGAAATCGAAATAATTGTCACCGCCGGTAATGGTCAGCGCCTCTCCCGCCACAGCGCGGGCAACAAGGGCGGGAACTGCACGATCGGGGTGATCGCGGCGACCGCCATAGACGTTGGAAAGACGAAGGATAGCGGTTCGCAGGCCATCCTCGCGGGCGGCATCCAGCACTA
>CAYGOH010000003.1:17290-18670 GCA_964351385.1 uncultured Sphingobium sp.
CATCGGCCTTGGACCGGCCATAGGCATTCACGGGCGCCCCAGGGTCGTCCTCCACCACCTTGTCACGCACCGGATTGCCATAAATCTCTCGCGAGGACGCAAAAAGGAACCAGGGCTTCCGCTTGCTCGACATCGCCCCCTTCACCAGCGCCTCGGTGCCGGCGACGTTGATCCGATGGGTTAAATCAGGCCGCAACTCACCCCACACGACCCTCGAAATGGCGGCAAGGTGGACGATGCCGTCACAATCCGCAGCCCGTTCGCTGACCAAGACTTCGTCGCATATGTCTTCGAGAGTTGAGACCCCTTTCCGGACAATGTCGAAAGGAATGACCTCATGGCCGAGCCTTGCGCATTCGCGAACGAAGACGCTGCCAATCAATCCCTCACTACCCGTTACCAAGAGCCGCATATATCTCTACAATCTCGAAGAATATTCTGCCGATTTGTTCAGGCAGAAAAGATACATTTTCCATCGTGTGACCGGCCACCGATGGTCACTACATGACGCCGACACATTTGGAGATCGCTCTCCCGCTCGACCGGGTTCAAGGATAACGTCTTTTTTGCATGCGGCAAAAAGCAACGCTCAAAAGTACCGAATCTGACGAATTTTATTCACCTCCGGCAAGATTGCCCTCCGTCCTAGCAAGTGATTTTCTGCTAACGTAACTTATAATTATTATCAATAAGAAAATTCCTAGGCCGGAATGCGGCTAAAAATCGAATGCTCCGAGTCTAAAATCGATGCACCTTCATCTGCCAATTCACAGCTGCTGACAAGCTGGAACTGCACGCTATCCCGCCATTTTAGAGTTAATCCAAACGAAAGGCATTACGCTATTGAGCGCTCATGATTTTGCGGGTTGCAATCTTGTGGCCACCGCCTTGCTGCGGATCAAGAAAACCACATGCCTGCGCCATTACTGAGCGCCTGTAATGACGGGTCCGATGTATAATCAGCAGATGTCCAAACAGAAGCGCAATGAATAGGCAAATGGGCGATGGCGCTGGCCGGCAATTTATCCAGACTTCCTGAACCACATCATCGGCTTCCGTCGCATCGCGCCGGTTTACAAGAGGCAAGGTCATCCGGCGTTCGCTATCAATTCGCATCATGGTACGCCCTCCAACAGCTTTCGGAGAAAACGCCCGAATTTCAGAGAGAACCGCTAACGGTACTCACTGCATATATATTGCTCCGCTCAGCGCTTGCGAAGATGTATTACCGCACGATCGAGCGCCTGGAGGAAATTCGATCTATCCGCCTTGCCGAAGGGAGCAGGTCCGCCGATCTGATCGCCGCCCGCGCGTAGATCGGCCATGATCGCCCGCGTCGCGATGGCGCTGCCTATCGAACTGCTCGTGAACGGCTTGCCG
>CAYGOH010000003.1:18680-29344 GCA_964351385.1 uncultured Sphingobium sp.
TAGGCGCAAGCACGCTCGCCTCCCCCTTCAGGCAACGGTCGGCCAGCAAAATATCCGCCGTCACGACAATGCTTGCCGCGTCGCAGGCTTCCGCAATCCAATCATCGGCGGCATCGAACCCATCGCTGACGACAACCCGGTCAATGAGGGCGTGGTCGGGGATGCGAATATAGCTGTTACTCACAATGGTGACGGGCACTTCATAGCGCCACGCGACCTTGTATATCTCATCCTTGACCGGGCAGGCGTCGGCATCGACCAATATGCGGATCGCCGCAGTCATCAGTCGCGCGGGCCGCGATCTGGGCGATGTTTTTTCCCCTTGTGCGGTCCCTTTGCCCCCCGTGGTCCATTTGGCCCCTTCGGTCCTTTGTGCGGAGCCTTTGAAAGCGTCTTGCGATAGGGCTTCGCACCGTGCGGTGGGGGGCCAGAACGATTGTCCCGGCGACCACCCTTGCGATTTTCCCGTGCGCCCTCGCGCGGACCGCCTTCCGACAGTTCGATATGAATGCCGCTTTCATCGTCGCCGTCCGCATCCGGATGAGCCGTGCGGGCGAGGGCTTCCTCAAACTTTTTGGCGATGGCGCGCGGAACCTGAAAATGGGTTTCGTTGGCGGCGATGCGGATGGCGCCAATCTCATTCTTCGTAATGTGACCGCGGCGGCAGAGCAGCGGCAATATCCAGCGCGGATCGGCATTCTGGCGGCGTCCGATATCCATGCGGAACCACAACGTGTCTTCAAAGCCCGGACGATGCCGCTCCTTCTGCGCGGCACGGCGCGCTTCGGGGGTATTCTCCAACAGCTCCTCGGGCTGCGGCATGGCCGCGCGATGCGACCTGACAAGCGCCGCGGCGATATCTTCCGGCGAGCGTTCCGCCATCAGCCGCTGCGCCAAGGCACGGTCTTCCTCATCATATTCCGCAGGTTGCAGCAGCACACCGAGTAAACGTTCGCGATCCTGCTCGCGTATGGCCTCAGGCGTCGGTGCGTCGATCCACTGCGCGTCGATCCTTGCGCCGCGCAACATCGATTCTACGCGTTTGCGGCGCGGATAGGGAACGATGAGCGCCGCCGTACCCTTCTTGCCCGCCCGCCCGGTGCGACCGGAACGGTGCTGCAAGGTTTCCGCATCGCGGGGAATTTCGACATGGATGACAAGGCTCAGCGTCGGCAGGTCGATGCCGCGCGCGGCGACATCGGTGGCAACACAAACACGCGCACGCTTGTCGCGCAGCGCCTGCAACGCGTGGTTGCGTTCCGACTGCGAATGTTCCCCCGACAAGGCGACTACGCTGAACCCGCGCTCCTGCAAGGTTGCATGCAGACGACGAACGCTATCGCGCGTCCCGCAGAACAGCATCGCGGTTTCCGCCTCGTGGAAGCGCAAGATGTTCACCACCACATGTTCGATTTCCGAAGGCGATACGGTGACCGCCTGATAGGTGATGTCGCCATGCCCGCGATCTTCGCCGATGGTGGAGATGCGCAGCGCGTCACGCTGATAGCGCTTGGCGAGCGAAACGATGGGCTTGGGCATGGTCGCCGAGAACAGCAGCGTGCGCCGCTGCTCGGGCGTTGCATCGAGGATTTCCTCAAGATCCTCGCGAAAGCCCATGTCGAGCATCTCGTCAGCCTCGTCGAGGACGACTGCCTTAAGGTCGGATAGGTCGAGCGCGCCGCGTTCCAGATGATCGCGCAGCCGTCCCGGCGTGCCAACGACGATATGTGCGCCCTGGCTGAGCGCGCGTCGCTCCTTGGACGGGTCCATGCCGCCGACGCAGGTCGCAATACGCGCGCCGGCCTTGCCATAAAGCCAGATCAGTTCCCGGCTGACCTGCAACGCCAGTTCGCGCGTGGGCGCGATGATCAGCGCCTGCGGAAGCTGCGCCCGCTGCGCCGCCCCATCCTCGCCCAAAAGGTCGCCAGCCATAGCCAACCCAAAGGCAACGGTCTTGCCCGATCCGGTCTGCGCGGAAACCAGCAGGTCGCGTCCATGGGCGTCGGGCTCCAACACAGCGGCCTGAACCGGCGTCGGGGCAGAATAGCCACGTTCAACAAGGGCTTGGCCGATCACCGGCGGAACAGAAGAAAAAGGCATATATCTCGCAAATCTATAAGGCCGCTCAGGCGGCGATTAAAAAGTATCAGAGCGCTTGCCCGGCCGCCCAACCGCTGGCCCAGGCCCATTGAAAATTATAGCCGCCCAGCCAGCCGGTAACGTCGACGGCCTCTCCCACCGCATATAATCCCGGAACGCGCTTGGCTTCCATCGTCTTGGAAGAAAGCTCGGCAGTGCTAATTCCGCCCGCCGTAACCTCCGCCTTGGCGAAGCCCTCGGTCCCATTGGGGAAAAATTGCCAATCCGCCAGTCTTTTTTCAATTTCGGTCAATTTGCGGTCCGGAAGATTGCCAAGATCACCCTCCGCATCCAGCCGGTCTGCAAGCGTCATCGCCAGCCTGTCGGGCAGAGCTTCGCGCAATGTAGCGCGCAGCGTCGCGCGCGGTTTTTCACGCTTGGCCGCGATCAGCCAGCCCGTATCCCGGTCCGGCAGAAAGTCGATGCCGACCGCTTCGCCATGCCGCCAATAGGAAGACGCCTGCAATATGGCAGGGCCGGACAGACCGCGATGCGTAAACAGCGCCGCCTCCCGAAAACGCGCCTTGCCCGCGCGCGCAACGACTTCGCTGGCTACACCCGACAGTTCGCGGAACAATATGTCGTCGCCGCCCAGTGTCAGCGGGACGAGCGCCGGGCGCGGCTCCACGACCTTCAGGCCAAAGCGGCGCGCCAGATCATAGGCGAAACCGGTCGCACCCATTTTGGGGATCGATGGCCCGCCGGTTGCAATCACCAGCGCTGACGCCGTGACCTCCCTTTCCGACAGCGCGACGCGAAACTGTCCGTCGATCAGTTCGACCGTATCCACCGTCTGGCCACAGACCAGATCGGCGCCACCCTTGGCGCATTCATCGCACAACATCTCGACAATTTGACGCGCCGAACCATCGCAGAACCGCTGGCCCAGCGTCTTTTCATGCCAGGCGATGCCATAACGGTTGACCAATCCCAGAAAATCCTGCGGGGTGTATCGGCTCAACGCAGACCGCGCAAAATGCGGATTGGCCGACAAATATCGGTCGGGCGCCGTGTGAATGTTGGTGAAATTGCACCGTCCGCCGCCGGAAATCAGGATCTTGCGACCGGGCTCCTGCGCCTTCTCGATCACCAGAACGCGGCGGCCGCGCTGCCCGGCGACGGCCGCACACATCATGCCAGCGGCGCCCCCACCCAGAATGACGGCATCATAGTGAAGAGGTGTCATCGACTGCCCGCTTGCGCTCAGTGACGCTTTGCGATGGTCAGGCCATCCTGCTTGGCGCGGGCCTTCACCGATTCCTCGCTGCGGGTCAGCGCCTTCGCAATCGCCTTCAGCGCCATACCTTTTTTCGCGAGTGTGTGGAGCTTGTCGATCTCTTGCGCCGTCCAAGGCTGCTTGTGGCGTTCGAACTTGTCCTTCACGCCGCCTTCTCCTCTTGCGCGAGTTGTTCGACAGCCTCGCTTGCCTCCAGCCAGACCTGCTCGGCAGCCTCTATCTGTTTTTCGACGTCGGCGCGACGCTTCATCAGGTCGGTCATGGTCAGCTTGGCAAGCGCTGGCCCCGCAGATGACGGATCGAACATCGCCCGGTCGATCGCGCTGCGCTGATCGGTTAGCCGTGTCATCTCCTTTTCCGCCTCGCTCGCGCGTTTGCGCAACGCATTGCCCTTTTGCCGGGCCTGGGCGGCGGCGCGCTTGTCGGCCTTGCGATCCGCCTTGCTCCCGCCACCTGATCCGCCAGCGCCAGCGCCAGCGCCCGGTCCGCGCCCCAGCACGAAATCAGTATAATCCTCCAGCGACCCGTCATAGGGCACCGCCTGCCCATCATCGACCAGCACCAGCCTGTCGGCGACCAGTTCGACCATATGCCGGTCATGGCTGACGATCACGACCGCGCCGGTATAGCTGTTGAGCGCCTGCACCAGCGCCTCCCGCGAATCGACATCAAGGTGATTCGTCGGTTCGTCGAGGATCAGCAAATGCGGCGCATTGCGGGTAATGAGCGCCAGCGCCAGTCGCGCGCGCTCTCCGCCCGAAAGCGACCCGACCTTCTGCGTTGCGCGTTCACCCGAAAAACCGAACCGTCCAAGCTGCCCGCGCACCGCCCCCGGCGTCGCGCCTTTCATCTGCCGCGTCATATGCTCGAGCGGCGTATCGGCGACATCCAGCTCTTCCACCTGATATTGCGTGAAATAGCCGACGCTCATCTTGCCCGATGCGGCCATGTCCCCTTCCATCGGCGCGAGCTGCGCCGCCAGCAGGCGGGCAAGCGTGGTTTTGCCGTTGCCGTTCTTGCCGAGCAGCGCAATGCGGTCATCGGGATCGATCCGGAGGTTGAGCCGCTGAAGGATAGGCTTTTCGTCATAGCCGACCGCCGCCATGTCGAGCGTGATCAGCGGCGGACGCAAGGGCTGCGGGTCGGGAAACACAAAGGACAGGCTCGGGTCTTCCAGCGCCGCCGCGATAGGCTGCATTCGCGCCAGCGCCTTGGCACGAGATTGCGCCTGCTTTGCCGTGCTGGCGCGCGCGCTGTTGCGCGCCACATAATCCTGCAGCTTGGCGCGCTCTGCATCCTGCTTTTCCCTGGCAGCCGCGAGTTGCGCGAGGCGTTCCGCCCGCTGCCGCTCAAACGCGTCATAGCCGCCGGGGTAAAGCGTCACCCGCCCCTGTTCCAGATGCAGGATATGATCGACGACATTGTTCAGCAGATCGCGCTCATGGCTGATGACAAGAACCGTCGAGCGATAGCTCTTCAGGAAATTCTCCAGCCACAGGCTCGCCTCCAGGTCGAGGTGGTTGGAGGGTTCGTCGAGCAGCAGCACGTCGGGTGCCGAGAACAGCAGCGCGCCCAGCGCCACGCGCATTTTCCATCCGCCCGAATAGCTGTCGAGCGGGCGTTGCTGCATCTCTTCATCAAAGCCGAGCCCGGTCAGAATGCGCCCGGCGCGCGCGGGCGCGGTATAGGCATCGATGGCGATCAACCGGTCATGCACATCACCCAGCCGGTCCGGGTCGGTGCATGTCTCACTTTCGGCGAGCAGCGCAGCGCGCTCGACATCTGCAGCCAGCACGGTTTCGAACGGCGTCGCTGTCCCACGCGGAGCTTCCTGCGCGATATAGCCGAGACGTGTGCCGCGCGGCATATCGACGCTGCCTCCGTCCGGCTCAATCTCTCCGATGATCGCCTTCATCAGCGTCGACTTGCCCGCGCCATTGCGTCCGATCAGGCCGACACGCGACCCGGGCGGCAGCGCAGCGCTTGCGCGGTCGAGAATCGTGCGGCCGCCAAGACGGACAAGGATATCGTTGATTGTCAGCATCGCGCGCGCCTAGCACAGCATGGCCATAAATGGACGCCCCTTTTTTGCTTTCGTATCGGCCGCAAACGGATAAAGTCGCCCGATGGACTTTGACGACCTTGTTTTTCGCTATTTCGGGCAGAAGGATATCGACACTTTGCCCGCCTCCGCACTGACCGCAGGGATAGACCGCATGCGCGTCGATTTCGGGCTGGAAAAAAACAGCGGGCGCCGCTTTGGTCTTTGTGCGCTGCTCTATATGCTGGGGATCGCGCCTGACCTTGATGTCGCATTCACTGACGAGGAGGACCGAGAGGCGGCGCGCGATTTCATGGACATGGTCGACGCCATGAACTGACGGCTCGCCCCGTCCATTTGCTGCGCTAGGCTGACGTCTCCTGCTCCGCCCGCGCGATGACGTCGAGAAAAGCCTGCCCATACGCCGTGCGCTTGCGCTCTCCGACCCCCGAAATATGCTCCAGATCGCTTAGCGCGCGGGGCCGTTTCTGCGCCATTTCGCGCAAGGTGCTGTCGTGGAAAATCACATAGGGCGGCACCCCTGCCTCCATCGCCAGATCGCGGCGACAGGAACGCAATGCCTCAAACAGCGGATCGCCCACCGGGTTGGCATCTCCATTGCGTTTCCCCCGCCTGCGCCGTGCGGGCGGCAGCGTCAGCGAGACCGGCTCCTCTCCTCGCAAAAATGCGCGGGCGGCAGGTCCGAACATCAGCCCGCCATGCTCGTTGGTTTCCAGCGCATCACGCACCATCAATGCGCGCGACACGGGTTTCAGCAGCGCCGCCTCTTCGCCCTCGACTATGCCATATACCGACAACCGGTCATGCTGCCGCTGCACGATCCGGTCATTGCTTTTGCCCGTCAGCACCGCTTCGATGTGCCCCATTCCAAAGCTCTGACCCGTACGGTAAACGGCGGACAGCAACTTCTGCGCGGTTTGCGTGGCATCCACGCTGGCGGGCGGGGAAAGACAATTGTCGCAATTGCCGCACGATGGCGGCGGGTCTTCGCCGAAATGGCGCAGCAGCACCGCGCGGCGGCATCCGCCCGTCTCGACCAGCGCGCCCAGCGCGGCAATGCGGGCGCGTTCCCCCTGTTGGCGCGAAGCATCGACCTCGGCAATACGCTGACGGGCGCGCACGAAATCTTCCGCCCCCCACAACAACGTCGCAAACGCCGGATCGCCATCACGCCCCGCGCGTCCGCTTTCCTGATAATAGCTCTCGATCGATTTCGGCAGTCCGGCATGCACCACAAAGCGCACGTCCGGCTTGTCGATCCCCATGCCGAAGGCGACGGTCGCGACCATCACCATGTCCTCGCTCGCCATGAAGGCCGCCTGATGGTTTGCCCGCACTTCTGGCGCGAGCCCCGCATGGTATGGCAGCACCTTCCGCCCATTCTGCGCCAAACCGGCGGCAAGTTGCTCCGTCGCCGCCCGTGTCTGCGCATAGACGATGCCGGGGCCGGGATTGGCCGCCAATATATCGCCTATCTGCCGCCTCAACCCGTCGCGCGGTTGCATGGCATAGCGGATATTCGGCCGGTCGAAGCCGGAAATGATCAATCCGTCTTCACCAATGCCGAGCTGTACCAATATGTCGCGACGCGTATGCGCATCCGCCGTCGCTGTCAGGGCCAAGCGCGGCACATCGGCAAAATGGTCGAGCAGCGGGCGAAGCAGGCGATAGTCAGGCCGGAAATCATGCCCCCATTCCGACACGCAATGCGCTTCGTCGATTGCAAAAAGGCATATGTGCGAACGTTCGAGCAGTGCGCGAAACCCCTCCCCGCTAGCGCGTTCTGGCGCGACATAGAGCAGGTCGAGGTCGCCCGCGATCAGTCGGTCCTGCGTTTCACGCCAATCCTCGTCCACCGATGTCAGGCTCGCCGCGCGAATTCCGAGCGCGCGGGCCGAACGCAATTGGTCATGCATCAGAGCGATCAGCGGCGAAATGACGACGCAACATCCCGCCATGGCTACGGCAGGCAATTGATAGCACAGCGATTTTCCCGCACCGGTCGGCATCACCGCCAGCGTGTGATGCCCCTCCAACACCCGCTCGATCACCTGCCCCTGCACACCGCGAAAGGATTCAAATCCGAAAACGTCATGCAGTAATTGGGTGGGATCGAAAGGCATCGTAGCCTGCTATAAGAGGACGACGGCACGAACGCAAAGGCCGTTGCAAGCGGCGTCAAAACCAACCGCCAACCCGACGACCATGCGCCAATCTGATAGTATCGCGCCATTTGAAAAAGTGGTGCGCGCCCCAGTCTGGCGCGAACGGGTCTGGGCGTGATTTTCGCTGTTTATCAGGGAATTTACAGGGAATTTTGTAAATTTGGGGGTAATTTTTGCTAGTGAAGTGCCGGGAGAGCCGCAGAAAAGCTTGGGTGCGAGAGAGAAATTCCCTAAAACCGGAACAGCGTATTTTTCTGGCCGAACAGGGATGCTGCAGTGGTGGAACAGGGAAAGAATGCGAGCGGGAGCTGGCCCTCAATGTTTGCCAATGTGACAGACGAACTGCTCGATGAAATCCTGCTATCGCTCGAGCTCCCGCCGAAAATTTCGAAGCGTGAAGTTGCAGATCAGCTGCGCCAGCTCTGTTGGGCGTATCTGACATGGGTACAATTTTTCGCACGCCAGCCCACGCTGCATCAGGGTCGAGACCAGATGCGGCGCATCGCCGACCATGCCGATGGGCTTCTCTCGGCTGTCGATAAACTGCCGTTTGAGATGAGAGGGGCGCTCGCGATGAGGTTTGAGACTGATGAGGATCGCATCGCCTTGCGAACGCTGCTCGATGAACTTCAATTTCTGGCGGGCTTGGCCGGTCGTTTCTCAAAGGAGTTTAAACCATCCAAGAAGCCGACCAATCGGACTCTGGAAAATTATATCGGTGGCTTGATGTTGCTGTTTGAAAAACACCTCGACAGGCCAGTGAAGATTCGCGTTACCAAGGATGGAAACAACGATCCGGCACTGATCTCCCCTGCCGCCAAGGCTATTACTGCTTTGTTGAAGGCGATCGATCCCAAGATTTCGACGTCCAGCATCGTTCACAGGATTGCAACGATCCGCAAGAGCGGCGACCTCAAGCGATATTGTTTCATGCTTGCCAAGGTTACGCCCCGCTAGGCGGGAGTTTAATCGGCGAATTTCGACCGATTAAACTGTTTTTACACCCGCAAAATTCATGCCTACTGGTACCGCTCCAGCTTTCTCATGGAGCAGATCATGTTGGAACGATCGAACCACCCACGGATCGAGATGGTCGCTGTTAACGACCTGACGCCTGATCCCAAAAATCCCCGCACGCATAGCAAAAAGCAGATCGAGCAGATGGTCTCGAGCATTCGGCAGCTGGGCTTTCGCGGTGCGCTGCTGGTCGATGAGCAGAACCGCATCGTGGCCGGGCTGGCGCGTTGGCTTGCGGCAAAGCAGCTCGGTATGGATGTCGTGCCGGTCATCCGTGAACATTTTGTGTCGGAAGCGCAGCGGCTCGCTTTCATTATCGCCGACAATCGCTTTGCCGAACTCTCCGAATGGGATGACGATCTTCTCAAGAACAATCTCAACACCCTGTTCGAGGCCGATGTCGATATTGAAGTCACCGGCTTTTCGATGGCCGATCTGGATTTTTCGCTCGACGATGGGCCGCCCGAAGAGGGCTCGATCGAACTTCCAGCGCCCGACGCGGTTGCGGTCAGTCGACCAGGCGATCTCTGGCTCATTGGACCGCACCGACTGTCCTGTGGCGATGCCCGCGATGCGATAAGCTATGAGGCGCTGATGGCGGGCGAACTGGCCACGATGATATTCGCGGACGCTCCCTATAATGTGCCGATCGACGGACATGTCTCGGGATTGGGGAGGAAGACCCGCCGAGAGTTCGCCATGGCGTCGGGAGAAATGACGCCGCCCGAGTTCATCGCCTTTTTGCGCACGGTGTTTCGCAATTGCGTGCGCTTCTCGGCCAATGGATCAATCCATTATCAGTGCATGGACTGGCGGCACATGCGAGAAATGCTCGATGCATCAGATGGCGTCTACACCGAACTCAAGCAGCTTTTGGTGTGGAATAAGGGATCGGGATCGATGGGCTCATTTTACCGGAGCCAGCATGAGCTGATCTTCACCTTCAAATCGGGCAAGGGTCGCCATATCAACAATTTCGGACTGGGCGAGAAGGGTCGGTATCGCACCAATATACTCGACTATCCCGGCGCCAACATGTTCCGCAAGGGCCGGCAAGCGGATCTGGACGCGCACCCGACCGTCAAGCCGATTGCCCTGGTCGCTGACCTGATGCGCGATTGCTCGAACCGGGGTGATCTCATCCTCGATCCCTTTTCTGGATCGGGCACGACCTTGATCGCCGCGCACAAGACCGGGCGCCGCGGTGCTGCGATCGAGATCGATCCGCTGTATTGCGACACCAGCCTCAAGCGCCTTGCCCAGGCCAGCGGCCTTGCCATTGTCCACGCCGATGGCTGCAGCTTCGAGGAGGTCGTCGCCGAACGCCTTGCCGGGAAGGAGGCTGGCCGTGGCTAAGGGAGGACGCAGCGACAAGCCAGGCTATGGCAATCCGCCGCGAGAGCATCGCTTCAAACCGGGCCAGTCCGGCAATCCCAAAGGACGTCCCAAGGGCGCGCGCGGCATGAAAACCATCATGAACGAGAAACTGAAGAAGAAGCAGGTGATCAAGATCAATGGCAAGGAGCAGACCGGCTCGCGCCTCGAAAATATGTTCGAAACGCTGACCTTGCGCGCGGGCGCTGGCGATCTCAAGGCACAGGCCAAGATCATCGAGCTCTATCTGATGCTCTTTGGACCTGATGATGAGGGCGATGGCCCCAAGAAGCTCTCGGCCAACGATCAGCAGCTTCTCGAAGAGATATTGAAGGATCTTGATCCATTTTCGCCAGCGCCAGAGCAGCCTGACACAGAAGAGATCGATCTGGCTGGAGACAATGAGGAGGAAGAAGTCGATGGCGATGAAGACGTCGAGGATTGATGATCCGCATGCAGTGCTTGTCTGGTTGATGCGAGAGGATTTTGGCGCTTTTGCGCGCAAGTTCATTCCAATGCTGATCGGCGGAAAGGCCGTCAAATGGAACTGGCATCATGAAGCCATCGCCTATGAACTCGAGCGGGCGGCCAATCGGCAATGCTTGCAGACGCTTTTCACCATGCCGCCGCGCAATTTAAAAAGCTTGTTGATCGCGATTGTCTGGGTGGC
>CAYGOH010000003.1:29354-44067 GCA_964351385.1 uncultured Sphingobium sp.
GGCGTGGATGCTGGGACGCGACCCAACCCTCAATTTTGTATGTGTGAGCTATTCCGATAAGCTTGCGACCAAATTTGGGCGCCAGTGCCTGCAGATCATGCAGAGCAAATGGTATCGAGAGGTTTTCCCGGGGACAAAGATCTCGCGCTCCCGCCGCGCTGCGTATGACTTTGAAACGACGCGTGGGGGTGGGCGTCTCGCGACCTCGATCACTGGGACACTGACGGGGCGTGGCGGCGATATTATCATCATCGACGATCCGATCAAACCGGAGGACGCCCAATCCGAAGTAGCTCGCACCAACGTCAATGACTGGTACAAGTCTACCCTGGCGTCCCGTCACAATGACAAGAACACCGGTGTAACGATCGTTGTCATGCAGCGTCTGCATGAATTTGATCTTGCCGGCATGCTGCTCGAACAGGGCGGCTGGCACCATCTCTCGCTCCCCGCAATCGCCACCGAAGATCAGTTCATTCCGCTGCCGCGTGGCAGGGTTCACCATCGGCATGTGGGTGAGATATTGCATCCCGAGCATGAAGGGGCGGAGGTGCTCGCCAAACTACTTGCAAACATGGGCTCGTCAGCTTTTGAGGCACAATATCAGCAGCGGCCGGTTCCCGCGACGGGCAATATGATCAAGGCAGCATGGCTCAAGACCTATGGTCCGGGCTTTGTGCCCGGGCGGCCAGGCCAGATCGTGCTGAGCTTTGATACCGCTTCAAAAGATGGCATCGACAATGACTGGTCGGTCTGCATTATCGCTCATGTGCGACATCGCGAAGTCCGCATCCTTCATGTGATGCGTGAGCGATTGACCTTTCCCGATCTCAAGCGACGTGCCATCGACCTTGCCCGACAATGGACAGCCGAAGTTCTATTGATTGAGGACGCCGCCTCGGGTCAGCAGCTTATCCAGACGCTACGCAACGAGGAGCCCAGGGGCGTACCGTTCCCCATAGCGCGGCGACCCGAGGGCGACAAATATTCGCGCATGGCTGGCGTTTCCGCCCAAATCGAAGCGGGCACCCTCATGCTGCCGGAAGACGCAGCTTGGGCCGGCACGTTCAAGAATGAGATCCTCGCCTTTCCCAATGGCAAATATAACGATCAGGCCGATGCGCTCGCGCAGCTGCTCGATTGGGTAGGACAGACCTATGGCACGGAACCCCAAGACCTGCCCGACATGGTGGCCGAGCTGATCGAGATTGGCGGTAACTCCTCCCGCGAATATGACACTATATATGATGGCGATCCCTATCTGTAGAATGAGCTAGTCACTCTTCCATGCCATGGTCAGCGCGCCATTTGTTGACGGCGATGAGAAGGCCCGCCGCTTCTGCTGGAGCGAGCTGGTCCTGCCAGTCCATGCCGCTCTTGGCCTGAAGGCGAAACCGCCACATGGGAGAGCTGCCTGGGGCATAGGTGGACGCGATCTGCTCAAGCTGATCTTCGGTCATGGGAATGCCCACTTCCTCATTATAGACACAGCCACCCATTGAGCAGTCGACACTTGTATTGATGATCTTGAGCTCTACATCCTTGGGACCCTCGGGACTTGCATAGGTCGCACTGCGAAAATGGCGCCATTGCCAGAGATAGAGGACACTCTCATAAAGCTGATAGCGTATTGCTCCGCTGCGCTTGTCGATCATCGCGCGCAGGAAATTGTCCGCCTTGACCGGATCGGTGAACCGTCCCTTTGGCTTATATCCCGGTAAGGTCGTAATGACCGCGACCGTTTCGAGGTCATCATCTTCGATATCGACGGTGCGAGCAAAGTCTTCCGGTGTCAGTGCCTGCAGCCGCCTCATATCCTTCTCGCTTGGCTCCACGCGTTCATAGCGCGTCTTGTCGGCCGCTGCTGCATCCGCCCCCATCACTCCCAGTGCCACCGTCACGACCAACCAAACCCCACAGCGCATTGTCACCTCCATTGCATGCTATCAGTGACAACGACTTGCGCGTACCCATCCCGACAAGTCAAGTCGCCAAATCTAGTTTTTGTCACCGATCGTCTGTAGATCGATCGTCGACGCGGGTGTTCATGGGGGACATGGACATTCGCCAGCGCCTCTCCGCCAATCTGCGTCGCCTGCGTCACGAGAAGGGCTGGAGCCAGGAAGACTATGCCGACAGGGCCGGCATCCACCGCACCTATGTCTCGGACATTGAGCGTGGCGCCCGCAATCCCACCATCACCGTCGTCGAGAAGCTCGCTAAGCCCTTTGGGGTGAAAGCTGGGGAACTACTGGACTGAGGTTGGTCAGGCGGTTGCAGCGATGGCTGTAGTCTTGCGCCGGCGCAGTGCAGCACCCGTTGCGCCCATGCCGATAATCATAAGTGCCCAGGTTGCCGGTTCGGGAACACCGCCGGGGTTGAGGGACGTGATGGTGAAATCGACAGAGCGATCCAAGCCATGCATGGTGAACTCATAGACGAACGGCCAGGCGCCGCCCTCAGCCCAACCCCCGGGTACGGCATCCTGAAACTCGCCCTTGGTGGTGATGGTGAAGACCTTCACCTTCTGGTGATTGAAAGAGCCACCAGCAGCAACGTCCCCATTATCCTCCCAATATTTAACGCCATTCTCGTCATAATAATCGAGATAGACCTGACCGATTCCGAGAAAGTCTGCCGTCACAGGGCGGCTAAAAGAAACCTTGAAGCGGCCGAGGAGCGGATGGATGCTGTTGCTATAAGGCGCGGGCCCCGCAATCGATTGTACTGGAACCTGTGGAGTGATCGTTCCCGACAAAAGCACCGTCCCCGCCATTGCATTACCCGACCAGGCCAGTGCCAGGCCAGCCATCATCATCTTCATCATCCGCATCTCGTCACCTCATATGTCGTCTATCAGTGACATATGCAATGCTCGACCACGCCGCCGAGTCAACACAAAATGTCACCTATAGCATGCAGAATGATCCATATCGGGAATGGGTGGGACTACGGGTCGGGAGATAACATAGCGCTGTTGCAGCCCGGCCCGATGGATCTTCGCTAACCGATTGAATGCAAGCTATTGCGACATCCGCTCCACCAATCCATAAAATGTCCTGAAATTTGCCGTGACAGAGAAGCTCCATATGGACTTGCCGTGCGATATGGGCCTTGCTGTCGGCATGGATGAAAGCGCGGATTTGGTGATGGCATTACTTGGCGTAGCAGGCGGCATGCTGGAAGACGCTGCGGCGCTGGCGCCGCTGTCGGAGGACGATGATCTCGTTCGTCGGATTCACGTCATCGAGTCGTCGATCGAAAATGCCGGCCATGTTGTGAAGGCAGCAAAAGTGATTGTGCGGACTGCATCTGAACCATCGTAACGCGAAGAGCAATTCCACCAACAATTCCGACATTCTGATACTAAGCGGATGCCCCTGAAGGATAGTCCAAGAAGCCCGGCGTGCATCAGCACGCCGGGCTCACTCTTCAATTCAAACAGTCAGTCTAGATCAGGCCGCATCACCTTCGGCCTGCTCCTCTGCCGCCTTCTCGATCTCGCCCGATCCCATCGCGGAGACAAGCGCGTCGCCATTGGCAGAAAAGTTCGACACGGGAAGCGTCGCTGTGCGGTCGTCCACTTCGACCAGTAGCGACTGCACATTGCCATGCGCATCAGCAACGACTTCGCGAACCGTGCCAATCGTCTCGCCCTTGGCGGACTGGATGTCCATGCCGGGCGCTACCGACAGTGCGCCGGTTGCAGCCGCTGCGCCGCTACCTGCGGCGGCGAGGCCTGAACTTCCAAGCGATCCCATGCCGTTGGCCGATCCCTGCGCGGAGCCGGTCCCCTTCGCGGCAGCGCCATTCGCCATGCTGGATGCGCCGCTGACCGTGCCTTTCGCCCTGTCGACGGTCGAACGCGCAGTGCCCTGGGCGGTGGAACGGGTCGAACCGACTGTGTCGCGCACCGCTTCGGTGCCGATCAGCTGAGCGTTGCCGCTCGCATTGGCATTGGCCGATCCTTTGCCGGATGCGGAGCCGTTGATCGAGCGGGCCGGGGTGTCGAGCGTCTGCCCAACCGTTCCGCCAAGCGCGCCGCCGACCGAGCGATCGGCCGAGACGGAACCGCTCTTGCGGTCGACCTTCTGGCTGCCGGTGCTCCGGGCCGTGCCTGACAAAGTGGCGTTGGTCATGCCACCGACCTGCCCCATGGACCCGCCGAGCGTGCCGCCCAACGAACCACCAAGGCCACCGGCGAGACTACCGCCAAGGCCGCCGCCGCCCAGAAGCTGGGCCGAAGCGGGCGTGGCGAACAATGCAAGTGCAGTAGATGCGATAAAAAGCGTCTTCATCATGAATTCCTTTCCATTTGCCGTCTTTGTCTGTCGCATTTTCCGAGTCGTTGACCCTCTCCGGTCAACTTGAAAATGCTCCGTGAAGTGCCCTGCGGCACTTTCATCAACGGCAACGGACGCCGGTTGCGAATTCATCCATGCAAACGAAAATTTTATCGCGGGCGGCAATTTCCGCACAATAGGCCGCGGCCAAACGTTTTGTCCGGCCCCTTTTTACCGAGATCTTGCGCTTCTAAGTCGATGGTCGCCCTCAATTTTCCGCTGTCGACGCCGCGATCCAATGCCGCGGCGATGCGGGCAGCCACCAGCGGGGCGGCAAAAGAGGTGCCGCGCACCGCGTGTGTCTTCCCCTGCCTGTCCAGCGCCTTCATGTCCGCGCCGGGCGCGGCATAGTCGAGATGCAGCGCGCGGCCTGCTTCTATCAGCGCGCGGTCGCGGCCATCGACGCCGGTGACGGCGACCACCTGCGTGTAGGATGCGGGAAAGGCTGGCGGCGCGGACGGTCCGTCATTGCCGACGGCGGCGACCAGAACCGCCCCTTGCCGCCGCGTTACCGCGACCGCCCGCTCCAACAGAGGATTGCGCGGTCCGACCAGGCTGATCGAGATGACCGGAACCTTTTGTCCCGTCATCCAGTCGAGCGCGCGCGCAATCGCCAGTGCGTTGCCTCCTGCCGGATCGCTGCCATAGACATCGGCAGAGACGATGCGCGTGACACCTGCATGGCGCAGCAGCGATGCGATGGCGGTGCCATGATCGCTTGGAGTGACGCTGCCTTTTGCAAAGCCTTTAGCGTCGGCGGTTGGGACTACAGGTGCGACGCCTCCGTCGATCACGCCGACCTTCGTGGCTATCGACGGTAGCGGAGGTGTCGTGCTCGCCGCCTGAACGACACTGACAGCGCCGCTGCGAAAATGAATCTGGTCGGCGGTGATCGTCCTGTCCGGCAATGCCTTACGCAATGTCGCAAGCGCACGGCGGAGGCTCATGCCTTGTGGTACCGCGAGCTCCGCCACCGAGAGGTCCAGATTGCCCATGTCTTCGCTCGCGGTCGCGACAAAGCCCAGTTGCCGCGCAGTTGCAATTGCAGAAGCGTCCGCGTCAAGCAGCAGGATTATGCCCTTGCGCGCTGGTTGCTTTTGGTCATCCAACTCCACTGCATCGGGATACCGACGCACAAGCGCCATCAGCCGCGTGATGCGGTCTCGTGCCAATTGGGTTGCTGACCGAGTGGGACGGTCGATTTCGAGATCGGTCAGATCACCCACCGTATCGCCAAGCGCGCCGCCATATTCCGCGTCAGCCGGACAACCTCGGTCTCGACATTGGACGCGGCACCCGCTTTCACCCGTCGTTCTGCTACCGCAAGCTGCCGGTCGCGCAGCTCCAGCAATTCCTGATCCACCGCGATATGCTGCTTGGCAATGAATTGATCGATAAACGCCCGGCGCGCGGCCATGCGCTCCGACCATAATGTCTCAGCGAAATTGTAGCGTGCGACTGTGACATCCAGATCGGCGGCACGCAGTCGCGCGCCGCGCCGTCCACCCATATCGAGCGGGAAGTCCACTGCGCCACCGATCAGCCAGGGCGACGATGTGGACGGATCATTGGCATATTCGCCGGTGAGCGTGAGTGTGGGTGCGGCGACATGACGTTCCACCTTCGCCCGCGCCTCTGCCGTAACAATGGCGGCTTGCGCGGTCGCCACCTTGGGATCATTGGCGAGTATCGCTGCAAGCAGCCAGAGCCTGTCGGGGCTCTGCTCATCGATACCGGAGGCTTCTGGCGCGATCTTTTCCCTTATCGCTGCAATGCGCGCCACGTCGAGCGAGCGCGAAAACTGCTGTGTGGCAGTGTCCGACAGGGCAACTGGGTGCGGCTCATAATGCGCGCACGCAGCCAGAGTCAGCATCGCCGACGCAACAAATGCACCCGCTTTCGTCATTGTCATGGAAGACCTGACCCGGAATTTCCTCTGCCCATGGAAGCGATGGGCTATCATGGCACACACGGCTTCACCAAACGGGAAAATTTCTTTTTATTGTGAACTGAGGTGGCTGCCTTTTGGTGGCGTCGTGACGACATGCGCGTCGCGTTTTTGTTCAATCACGACCAGATCCATCAGGTCGCTCACAGCCTGCCGATCGCCATGGCATTGGCGCAAGGCGGGTTTGACGGAGAGATCATCGTCGCGACAACGAGCGACCGTATGGCGCGCGAAGTCAAACGGATCGCGGGCGATCTGCTAAACACGCATATCCATCACGTCGAACTGACGCTGTCATCCCGATCGAAACGGCTGGCCCGCTTGTTGGGCGGCATCATTCCCGCAGCAAAGTTGCTCATCTATCGCGACAATCTCGATTTTTTCCGCAGCCTCGATTTGCTCATCGTCGCGGAAAAGACATCGCTGCTACTCAAATCCCGCTATGGCCTGAACGACCTAAAGATCATCCATACACGCCACGGTGCCGGTGACAGAGCCATCGGATTTAACATGGCGAGCGCCGGCTTCGATCATGTCCTGTGTTCTGGCCCGAAGATCAGGGACCGCCTTATTGCAGAAGCGCGCGTCGATCCCGCCCGCATCAGCGTCGTAGGCTATCCGAAATTCGACCTTGTCGAAAAGCCGGTCCCGGTGCACAGCCTATATCGCCCGAGAAGCTCCGTTCTCTATAACCCCCATGTCTCACCCCATCTTTCCTCCTGGTATCGACACGGCCGCGACACTATCGATTTCTTCCGCGACAATGACGATTATGAGTTGATCTTCGCTCCGCATGTGATGTTGTTTGAGCGGCGTTTCGTTGTCACGATCGACAAGTTGACGATCGACCGTGCGGGCGTAATCCCGATGGACTTCCTGCGCGGAGATAATATCCATATCGACTTGGGCAGTCGCTGCTCCACCGACATGCGGTACACGCTCGCGGCAGACATGTATCTGGGGGATGCCAGCAGTCAGGTCTACGAGTTCTTGATCCAGCCCCGCCCCTGCATTTTCATCAACAGTCATGGCCATGATTGGCGTGGAAACGTCAATTTCCGACACTGGGAAGCGGGCGAGGTGATTTCCAGTCCGGATGAATTGCCCGACGCCCTCGCGCGCGCAACCAACCTGCATGACAGCCATTTCCGCGCCGTGCAGGAAAAGCTGTTTGCCGAAAGTTTCGACCTTCAGGACACGCCGTCGTCGCGCCGCGCCGCGGCGGTCATCGCGAGACTGGCCGACCAACGCGATCTCATACCAGGCAGAGCGCGGCAAGCGGCATGACATCCGCGCATGGGGCCGTGCGCCGTATCTTCGGCGGCGTGGGATGGGTAGTCGGAGGCAAGGCGGGCGCGGGCATCATCAGCCTTGCGACATTGGCTATCGCTGCGCGAGCACTGGGTCCGCACGATTTCGGCGTGCTCGCCTTGATGCACGGTTATGTGACGGCGGTAGCCGGTATCGTTTCTATCCCGGCGTGGCAGGCGGTCGTTCGATATGGAGCGGAGGCAGACAGGGATGGCGCACGGCACAGGCTTGCGCGGCTGCTGCGCTTCGGCACCAAGCTGGAACTTTCAGGCGGGCTGGCGGCGATTATCACGGCAATGATTTGCGCGCCCTATGTCGGCCCGCATCTCGGCTGGCCGCCCGAAGCGCTTGCGTTCGCCATTCCCTATAGCCTTGCCGTTCTTGGTGCCGTGCGATCAACGCCTGCGGGCTATCTGCAACTGATCGGCCGTTTCGACCTGATCGGGTTCCACAATATGGTTCAGCCCGCCGTTCGCCTATCGGGTGCTGTACTGGCGCTTCTGTTCGATTGGGGGCTAAGGGGATTTCTGGCCACATGGCTGCTCGCCGCCATCGCAGAGTTCACCGTGCTCTGGGCATTGGGGTGGTGGTTCGCGCGCCAACGCCTCGGCGCTGCCTTGCACAACCCACAAACGGGAGACGCAGGAGCCGACAATCCCGGCATCTGGCGTTTTCTTTTTGCGAGCAACGCGGATGTAACGTTGAGCGAACTCGCCGGACGCATCGCGCCGCTGATCGTAGGCTGGGTTCTGGGGCCCGCCATGGCCGGGCTCTTCGCCGTGGCGCAGCGCCTTACGGTCGTCATCGCCCAGCCTGCGCAGATACTGGGCAATACCTCTTATGCGGAACTGGCTCGCCTTGTCGCTTCGGGCCATGGCGGGGCGCCCTTACGCAGAACCTTGGTGAAGGTCACAGGCATAGCGATGCTTGCAGCGTTGCCGGTTGTCGGGATCGTCGCGTTGTTCCCTGCGACTATCGTCAGTTTTGTTGCAGGTCCCGGTTTCGCGGGCGCGGCGGGACTGACGATCATGCTTGTTATCGCGCGCGCGATCATGCTGATCGGTCCGCCGTGCAGTTCGGCGCTCTCCGCACTGGGCCACCCAGCCCTGTCGATGAGCGCCAACCTGTTCGCAAGTCTTGCCTTCCTTGTGCCGCTACCCTGGCTGCTTGGCCATTTCGGGTTGATGGGCTCCGGAATACAGGCGCTGGGGCAGGCGCTACTGGCAAGCACCACGCTGGCTGCTTTGGTGTGGGCGTGGAGCCTGAAACGATGAGGCCGATGCGAATCGCCTATGTCATCAATTCACTCGAAGGAGGAGGCGCGGCACTGCCAGTACCCGCCATCGCATGGGTTTTGCGCAATCTGGGCGCCGAGGTGCGGGTGTTCGCGCTCACGGGGCGAGACCGTCGCGCGCTGCCACACATGGTCGAAGCAGGGCTTGACCCATTGGTGCGGGCTGGCGGTGAGAAAGACCATCTTTCGGCCACCTGCTGGCTTGCGCGCAGTCTCAAAAGCTGGGGGGCGACCCATATCTGGACATCGTTGAGCCGGGCGACGATCCTGGGCCTGCTCGTTGGACCTGCGCTAGGACTGCCGGTTATAAGCTGGCAGCATAATGCGTTTCTGAAACCATGGAACGAGCGCCTTCTGCGTCTCCTTCAATCACGGGCGAAACTGTGGGTGTGCGATTCTAGCTGCGTTGCCGATCTGACGGCAAAGCGTCTTCGGGTTGCGCCAGATAGGCTTGTTACCTGGCCCATTTATTCCGCCGACCCGAAAATGCCTGAGGCACACCCATGGCAACCCGGCGAAACAATCCGCATCGGGAGCCTCGGGCGGCTTCACCGTGCTAAGGGCTATGATGTTCTAATCGCTGCTTTTGCGCGGTTAAATTCGCAAGGTTTCGTCCCGCCCGCGCCAATTGAGATTGTCATTGCCGGTGAAGGGGAGGAGCGTATCCGCCTTGAGACGCTGGCGCGTGAAGCCGGGATCACCAACCTATCTTTTGCCGGATATACCGAAAACGCGCGGGGCTTTCTTGCTAGACTGCACCTTTATGCCCAGCCTTCCCGCCGGGAAGGTTTCTGCATCGCTGCACACGAGGCGATGACGGCCGGTTTGCCGGTCATCGCTTCGGATGTCGGCGAACTGCATTTCTCGATAAAGAAGGGCAAGACCGGTTGGCTTGTGCCGCCCGAATATCCACTGCATCTTGCCGACAGTTTGGCCGGTGCCCTACGCGAACCCGAAAAATTGCAAAGGGTCGGACAGGCCGCCCGCACGGAAATTCTGAACCGCTTTTCGCTGGCAAGATTTGAGCAGGCCGGCGCGGACATCATGGCAAGAGTGCAATCGTTCGCATGCTGAGCGTTTCACCAGTTTCGCGCGACCACAAGGCGGAAACTCCTTGGACGTACAGGCGTGTATTGATCCATCGTGCGGATCGAAAACGGATTGCCAAAGGCGAAGCTGTCGGCGCGACTGTCAAGCACATTATCCAACGCGGCTGCCAATGCCCATCCGCCTTTGCGCATCGACCAGGATAAATCGACCGTCGCATAATCGCCCATCTTGCGATCCAGATCGGCGTCGAAACTGAGCCGCGCTGTCCCGGTATAATGAACGCTCGCGCCCGCCTCCGCATTCCAGCTGAACGCATTGAACCGCTTTTTCACCCCTATGCGAAGTGCAAGATCGGGCACTACCGGAAGTCGCCGGTCATCTTCGAGGTCGAGGCCTGCCGCCGACTTGACGATCCAAGCGAACTGATATTGCACACCAGCGTCGATCGACCAGCCGGACATCCAGCGGTGATCGAGCGACAGGTCAAACCCCTCGATTCGCCCATCGCCAACGTTACGCGTCGATACCAAGCCGTTGGCGAGCAAGCTGTCAGACTGAATATCCTTCCAGATCGTCCGGAACAGTGTGGCGGATACAATCAGATGATCGTCGCGGATCATGCGTCCGCCCATTTCGATCGTCATCAGTTGATCGGAGTCATATTGTCGCTCGCCGCTATCAGCCGGGCTCAGCCCGCCCGGACGGAAGGCCGAAGCCGCGCGGACAAACAGCATGGCGTCGGAGTGTGGGTGCCATTGGACCGCGAAGCGGGGCGTGAAGCCTGTCTTGTGGCGAGAGTCAGTTGCCGCGATAATAGATTGGGTGCGCTCATTCTCTATCGTGGCGTGGAACAGTCGCGCTCCCGATACTGCGCGAAGACTGGGCGTGATCGGCACCGAAACCTCGCCGAACAGAGCGACCTCACTGATATGTTGTCGCCAGTTTAATATGTCCTGCGACACCCCCGATCCGATGTCGGTTATGTCATCACCCGCACTGCTATCGGCGTCGAGATAGGAAACTCCCGTCAACCAACCCCACCCACCGGCAGCGCCGCCGGACAACCGCACTTCTCCATCGAAAAGTCGAAAGTTTCGCTCATCATCGAACTGCGCTGGTCCCGAAATTCCGAAATACGCTGCTGACGCGGTCGCATCATAATCGCTGTCCACCTCATGCCGGACAAGGCTGGCGGCCGCTGTCAGCCGGGCAGAACCAAGCGCGCCATGCAGCGTAAGTGACCCGAACCGGAAATCATTGTCATGCCGTTCCGCGATCATCGTATTGCGTGAGCGGGAATGGCGCGTGAAGACATATTGACTATCCGCGATCCGCAACCATTGCGCTGCACCCGCAAGGTCAACCGTCCAATCATCGCCGGGAGCCCAACGCAATGCGATCCGTCCGCCAGACGTGGTCATATCGTTCCGGTCGCCGCCTGCCGCGGTGTCGATCCACCCCGATTCACGGTCCCCATAGCCGACGATGCGCAGGCTCAACCGGTCTTGGGCCAGCGGCAGGTTAACCATGGCGCTGCCGCCAACGGCACCGTCGCCCGAGTTGATCAATGAGCCGTCCAACGAAGCGAAACCTGCAATGCGATTCAGATCGGGTTTGCGCGTCACCATGTGATAGACACCGCCCAGCGCCCCTGTGCCGTAGAGCGGCCCCTGCGGGCCCTTCAGCACTTCAACCCTCTCCACATCGATCAGGCGAAGATCGGGATCGGGTGCGTTATAGGTCGCCCGCACCTCGTCGATCTGAAGGCTGACAGTGGACTGGCTCGGTCCATTGAAAGGACTGTCTGCAACGCCGCGAATAAATTGCCGGTTGCGGCCGGGGCCAAGGTTAGTGAGGGAAAGCCCCTCGATTTGATCGGCGATGTCGGCGCTGCCCTCCACGCCGCTGATGTTCGCACCCGGGGACAAGCTGACCACCGACATGGAAATCGGAACGTCGAGGATCGCCTCGTCACGTTTGCTCGCGGTTACGACGATGTCGATTGGAAGCGCGGCGGACCTCACCGGTGTGACAGTATTTACGGCCTTGGGTCCTCGCTCCAGACGAAAACTGTTCGCGCCTACCTGTTTTGCGATCAGCCCCGTGCCTTCAAGTAGCTGCCTCAGCGCAGCGGCAGGGGATAGACGGCCATGAAGAGGCGCGACCAAAGCCTTGGGCAACCGCCCCTCCATGCCGATCGAAATGCCGGTTTGCCGGGATAGTTCGGCAATCGCGGTCGACAAGGAACCGCCCGCTATTCTGATTTCCCGTTCTTGTGCCGATGCACCATGTGGCTGGATGCTAAGGGCCGCCAGCGACAAGGCGCAGATGATCGCCTTCGACTTGTGCTTCCAGGCCCATAAGGTCATCCAGCTCATCCACAAGTTTCGCGCCATCCTCTGCCGCCAACACGCCTGAAAAGCGCCGTGATGCCAGTTCCGGCGAAACAATAATCTGGCGGCCGACATAGCGGCTGATGTCCGCCGCGACCAGTAAAAGTGGTGCGTCATTATAGACGAGGCGACCGGCGCGCCAGCTTCCGATGTCCTGCGGCTCGACCTGCCGGACAGTCGCAGCACTTGCCTGCGCATCGATGGAGAGTGAGCGCCCTGCCGAGAGTTGGATAGGCTTGGTGTCCTGATCGGCTGATTGTACCGCCACCTGCCCTTCGGCCACAGCAACGTGGAGATAGCCGGGAACCGCAACAACGTCGAACTGAGTGCCGATGTCAGTGATCTGACGGCCACTCGCCGTAACGGCCAGCTTGCGGTCAGGATCATGGCGAATGTCGAACCAGGCGCCCCCTTCCAGAGCAATCTCATTCTGCAGGCTGCCCGCGACAGTTAGATGGCTGGAAGGCCCAAGCGTGATGCGCGACCCGTCACCGAGCGCGATTTCGCGCGTTTGGCCTGCGTTGGTGCGATAATCTTGCGGAGCGACATTGCCCGGCTCCAGCATCGGCACGGCAACGAAAAGGGCCAGCGCAGCGGCAACGGCTCCTCCCGCCCAGAGCGCCCAGCGGCGACCTTTCCCTGCGGCACTTGTGTCGTCGTCGGAAGGAACAATAGCGTCAAGCCGCGCACACTGGTCATCCAGCGTGTCGTCGAGCAAAGCAACTTCATCATAGGCGGTGCGGTGGGCGGGGTCAGCCTCCAGCCACACCGTAAACCCGTCCCAATCGGCATCGTCGCATTGCAGCGCGCAATGCCATTGCCAAGCCTGATCTTCGATCCGGTCGTTCATATCATTATTCCAACGCAAGTCCGTTCCGTGACAGGCTTGCTTCCCTGATACCTGTATGACGCCGCGCCCATATCCCCGCCTCAGTCCGCCAGCAGCCGGCGCAGATGTTTCATCGCGACCGCCATATGCTTTTCCACCGCACTTTTACTGATGCCGAGGCGCGCAGCAACCTCGCCATGGCTCAACCCCTCGATCTTGTGGAGCCGCAAAGCGCGTCGCGCGCCATCGGGCAAATGGGCGATTGCGCTGGCCAATCGCGCCGCTTCCTCGCGCGCTTCAATCTCCTGCTCGATATTCTCGCGTCCATCTGCAACTTCTCCCGACGGAGGAACCAGACCAACTTCACTGTCTGACCAGCGCTGCTCACGGACCATTCGCCGCCGCCGTTCACGCAGCCGGTCGAGCACCAGGTTATGGGCGACACGAAACAGATATGCGCGGCCATTGGCGATAGGTCCGCGCTGATCGGCAATCTTTATCCAGACTTCCTGAACCACATCCTCGGCTTCTGCCGGGTCGCCAGTGCGCGCGACAAGGAACCGCAGCAATTCCGCCCTATGCAATCGATAGAGGGCCGCAAGGCCGGTATCCCGATCGATGTCCGCCATGATCCTGGCATCCACCCCATCGCGCCGATTTGCAAGAGGTAACGTCATCCGGCGTTCGCCACCGCAATCAGCCCGTCAACACCGCCGCGCAATCGAACTTGCCGGATGTCGATGTGATCAGTGGTGAAGCCACCCGCAAGGAGCGTCGCCTTGAGCATCGATTGGTCAATCCATCGGTGCGTGTCGGTTTGCGCAAATTTCCATGCGCGCATCGAACTCTCTGCCGTTGCATAAATTGCCAGCCGTCCATTCGGTCGCAACAATGTCCTCAGCCGCGCCGTCATTACGGCGGGATCCTGCCAGAAGTAGATGACATTGGAAGCAAGAATGCCGTCGAAGCTTTCCGGTGGAAACGGCAGGGCGTCGAAATCCGCCATCATCAACTCAACCCCGCCCTGCCGGGCAAGCGATACCGTGGCCACGCGCGCCTGCGCTATCATTGTTTCCGATCGGTCTATCCCGACTATCCGCCCATTTGGAACGCGGCGAGCCAAAAGCGCCACTGCGTGCCCCGGCCCGCATCCAATGTCCAGAACATGGTCGCAGGGGCCAGGTGAAAGTGCGTCAACCACAAGGCGTGTCGGCTGGTCATTGGCCCAACGCATGGCATGGCCGATGATGCGCCCGCCCACCCCTCTTGGATGCCGAAGCTGGTCTCCGATCGCATGCCAGATGTCCATGCCCGGGGGTCTGCTATTTCAATTTAGCCATCGCAGCCCTGACCTCGGCCCGCCTCCCCGCGTCCCATATTGGTCTGTTGGAGTCCACGGGCGCGGCGAGTGCCTTGTCGAAGAATGCGCGCGCCTTCACCTTATCACCTTGGCTCACCCAATAATCACCGAGGAACCAGTTGGTATCCAAACTGAGCGGGTCTACAGCCAGTCCCTGGTTGAGATAGGCCTTGGCCTTGGTCGCA
>CAYGOH010000004.1:0-12138 GCA_964351385.1 uncultured Sphingobium sp.
AGCTGCTTGGGAATGTTGTCTACTGGGCTGGGCGATACTGCCCAATGTCGCCCCTGCACCAGCCGCTTCGCCGTTCGTCGCGAGATCCGATATTGATATTACGCCTACCAGTTCCTTCAACCGGTTCAGGACTGGGAGACGCCGAACCTGTATCTCAGACATATTCTCAAGAACTTCGTGGCTGTCCTGGTCTTCGAAACAATATTGAATTTCCTCACTCATTGCTTCGCTTACTTTGGCGTCTGGACCAAGGCCGGCTCCGATCCCGCGGATGGCGATATCGCGGTCCGTAATGATGCCGACCAGCCGGTCGTCCTTGCCGACCGGAAGGAATCCAGCGTCTACCTCGGCCATCGTCCGCGCGGCCTCGCGCAATGTTTCGCCTGGATCGGTCAACCGAACAGCTTGGGTCATGCACTCGCCTATTTTCATGATGTACTCCCTTCTCGCTAAAATGGATGGCGGGGCAAAGCATGCGCGCTGGAGCAGATCGCGCGATAACCTGAGTTAGGCTCGAAAAGGCATTTCGTTGGAATGCTCGGAGAGCGGGACAGGTTGAGGCAAACGGCAGAGAGCCTCCTAACATGGGTTAGGAATGCTGGCGATCTTTGGAAAACCTGCGGCGTTGAAACCGTTGGAATCAGCCTGAGTGATATACCGGTTTATATGCCTGTCACACGGAGGTTGCGCATGTCCAAAAATCGGTGGTCGGCGGAGGTTGCCGAGCAGTCGGATGCTCTGGATCTGGAAGAAGGGATATTCCGCAAGGATAATCCCAAGGAAATTGCGCGCTCGCTGAAGCGCTCTGCGGAGGAAAGCAAGCGGCGAAAGAGCTCCCCCTATCGGTCGGCGATGAGCATGTTGACGCTGTATATTAATCGGGCGGGAAAGAATCTTTCCAACGACGAGCGCTCCAAGCTCGACAGGGCAAAAGAGGAGTTGCGAGCGTTATTCGGGAGAGAGTGACCGGCTCAAGATGAAACTGAACAGGAGAATGGAAATGGGCGGACCGGAATGGGCCTTCGTCGTGGTTGGCGGACCGATCTTGCTTGGCGCGGTCATACTTTTCGCGCTGTTAAGAAACAGGTTCCAGCGTAACCAGCCTCCGGAGGAGGTGTCGGAAAAGGGCACGCGCGAGCTGTATGAGGAACTTGACCAACGGGATGCGGATCGGAACTCGTGATCGTGTGCGATCAGGCGCTTATTGTTCACCGGGCATCGGCGTGGGCGTATCAAGCGTCTCCCGGACATAAAGCCTCTTCACCAGCACATAGACGATAACCAGAAGAGGCGCAGCGAAGATGAGCCCGATCAGTCCGAAAAGCGTGCCTCCGGCGATCAGCGCGAAGAGCGTAAGCGCAGGAGGCAGCGAGACGGTCTGGCGATGGATGACAGGCAGAATCGTATTGCCCTCCACTTGTTGCACCACGACATAGACGACGAGGGCCCACAGCGCGGTTTGCGGGCTTTCGGAAAGGGCCAAGAGGAGGCCTGGAATGGCCGCCAATATCGGCCCCAGATAGGGCAGTCCTTCGGTAAGGCCTGCTATGATGCCAAGGGCTATGGGTGAAGGGACCCCTGCCCACCACAATCCCAATCCGGTAAGGATACCGACCAGAACCATTGAAATGAGTTGGCCAAGCATGAAAAGTTTGAGAGCACGGCCACTATCTACCAACGCCTGCTGTGCCAGCGCACGCCTGCTTTCCGGAACGAGTTTCAGCGCGCCCATGCGATAGAGTTTCGGTTGGGCGGCGAAGAAGATCGCCCCGACGATGATGAGGAAAAGGCCGGTTAGTGCATCGCCGGCCATCCACAGGACATGGCCGACATTTTCCGCGATGCTGCGCGCATCATTGATTTGTCTGCTCAGCGAGGCGAGAATTTCTTTGCCTCCCGGGAGTGCGACGATGTGCTGCTCGAGGCCTTCCCAAGCTGCGGGCACGCGGTCGCCCAATTGCGAGAACTGGTCCCCCACCTGCTGGCCGAATATCCAACCCAGCCCGCCTAGCAGCCCAATGACAAGGAGCAGCGTCACGAATAGGGAACCTCGCAGGCCGAGCCCCGGAATATGCATGAGTGGATCGGAAATGGCGCGCAGAAGGACGGCAACGATCATCGCGGCGAGCGCCATTACCAGAAGATGCCTGAGCGACCACAGGGTGGCCAGTACTATGACAAAGAGCGACAATATCAGGAGTCGCTCTATGAAGTCTTTTCGATTATTTATCAGTCTCATGGCCGGATATCCTCACAATTTAAGGTCTCGGCCATTGACTTGGTAAAGCTGATAGGGAGGCAAGTGGCGCCACTCATGTCGCTTTGCGACAAAGGAGAATCTTTCCCGCAGGAACGACAATATTCTGTTGCGGACCTGATAGGCGCAAAAGAGGCCATCGCCATCCAGAAGTTCCGCACTTTGCCGGATCAGCGTTCGCGCTTCCGCATCGCTCAGGGTGGAAAAGGGTATACCGGAAAGAATGATGTCAGCCCGGCCCACGTCGTGCTGTCCCAAAATTTTAATGACGTCGAGAGCGGATCCGGCGATCGCGCAAAGCCGTTTATCAGCCATGGTTTCGCGAAGGTGCTTGATGAACTGCGGATTGGTATCGATCGCAAACAGTTGGGCAGTCTGCGGGAGGCGGGCCAGTGCGTATTGGGTGAATACGCCGGTGCCGGGACCAAACTCCACGAAGTTTTCCACAGCCTCCCAGTTCACATCCCGAAACAAAATGTTCGCAAGCCGAGGGGAAGAGGGTAGCGGCGATCCGACAGAGAGCGGTGCGCGCAGAAAGCCATCCACGAACGACAGCAACCTATCGACCGGGCGGACGAGTGTATGACGGATCGAATGAGCTGATGCAAAGTGTTCGGCCATCGGCGGTTCTCCGGATCAGGCCCCATGACAAAGCTTCCATAGGGGTCCTGATAGAAGAGCTTGAACTTCGTGATAGTTCCATTGCGGGTAATGAAAATATTTCTATGAAATAAATTTCATAACATCCAAATAGATGAGGATATCATAAATTATTCTAGATAATGTGTTTATCCTAACATGGGTTATAATAAACTTTCTATTTTCAATTATGTAGATACAAATTTGGATTATCGGCACAATTGACATTATGTGGCTATTTTTCGCCTTTCTCGTCATTGCACTGCTTTTGAGTGGAGGAGGCTTTTATGGTCGAAAGAGAGGCTATTATCAGGATCGGAGCCTTCGGTTCCTGCTGATGGCGATCTGGCTGATCTTTCTGATCTCCGTCTTCTTCGTCCCCTGGCGGGGACCATGGTGGGGATATCGCAGTTACTGACTGTCGCCTTGTGGAGTATCGGAAATCGGTTCGCCAAGCACCTCTCGCACATACAGGCTCCGGACCAGTGCAAAGATCACGACCAGAAACGCGGCTGAGAAGAATAGACCGTAAAGTCCGGTCGCCGTGCCGATCGCCAATATGGCGAACAGGGTGATCGCCGGCGGAATGTGAATAATGCGCTGCTGGACAAAGGGCGTAATGAAGTTCGTCTGCACCAGACGCACTACGGCATAGGTGGCGAGCGCACCCATCACTTCGTTCGTTCCTTGGGTCGCCGCTAGGCCAAGAGCCGGGATCATGGCGGCGGTAGGGCCGACATAGGGAATAAACTCGCTGAGTCCGGCGAGGAGGCCCAGCGCTGCAGCGGAAGGTACGCCCGCTACCCACAATCCGAGCCCGACGAGGACACCCATACTGGTCATCAGGATGATCTGCGCGCGCAGCCATGCCTTAAGCGTATCGGCGGTATCGGCCAGTGCATCGGCAAAGGCGTTGCGTTTCGACCTTGGGAGCAACCACAGAAACCCCCGCTCATATGCGGTGGGATCCGCCGCGAGGAAGAACGCGCCGACAAGGATCAGGAGGATATTAAGCAAGAGCTCGGCCGAACCGGCTACGATGCCGCCGATATCGGTCGCGACCCGGGAGCCGGCATAAGCGGCCTCTACCGCATCGACAATCTTCGCACCTACAGGCGAACCGGAGAGCTTTGTTTCGATATTGCGGACTATGTCGGGTAGTGAGGAAACGAAGAGGTTAACCTGCGCCCCGAACTGCACCGTGAAAAGCCAGATCAGAAAAGCGATGGCACCCAGAGCGGTGATCATGCCGGCGATCACCGCAAGGCGATGTGGCAGATGGAGCCGATGTTCGTAAACTGCCGACAGGGCGCGGATGACAATAGCGCCCAATATCGATCCGAATGCCAGGATGAGAATATGGGCGACACGATAAAGCGCGAGCAGCACCAATGCCAGCGCAATGACGATCAGTACGCGGCGGATGAAGCGGGCATCCGCATCGTCGGGAGCAAGTCTGTTCATGATCCCACCAACGCCCAGGCGGCAAGTTATTATCCCTGGGGATCAAAAGGTCTCGCCCCTGGTTGACTGGGGATCATGCCGATCACCATCCACCCCGAATGGCAGCAGCTTGCCCTTTATGCCGCGGCGGCGGCGGTGATGCTGATCCTGCTCGTCAATCTTCCTTATGTCGGGCGCATCATCCGGGCGCTTTTGTCATTCGCGCTACTCGCCTTTTGCATTTTTCTCCTCTTACAGCATGCGCCTTTCGATCCCCATCTCTCGCAAGTCGTGAAGCGACTCGGTCTTGACGGTCAGGAGGTGACGGGAGACGAGGTGCGGATCAGCATGTCACGCGATGGCCATTTCTGGGCGCGGGCTCGCATCAATGGCGTCGAGCGGAGGATGCTTATAGACAGTGGTGCGACCGTTACCGCGTTATCGGAGTCCACCGCCAGGCTTGCCTCGATAGATCGCGGTGCCGGTCTCGCGCCGATATTGATGCAGACCGCAAATGGAGTGGTCCAAGCGGACACCGGCACGGTCGACCTGCTCGAATTGGGTACCATCGAGGCAAGAAATCTGAAAGTCGTGATTTCGCCGGCGCTGGGGGGTGTCGATGTCCTGGGAATGAACTTCCTGTCGCAACTCGCTTCCTGGCGGGTCGAGGGGCGCACCCTCATCCTCGTTCCGGCTGCCGGGCCGAATGCTCCGCCGGAGCGAGCCGGCTGACCGGAGGAACCTTTCTAACACAGGTTAGCGTCATGACGACAACTTTCCCCCGAAGTGATGCTTGTTTTGTCAGGGTCATGATCGACACCCCCCGTGGTCATGACCCGCCCCCTCTCAACCGCGAGCGCGGTCCATCTATTCAGGCTGATTTTCCCTCGGTCTGCGAACGGTACTCGCCTCGTCGTCTGTCAGTTTGCGGATCATCTGCACCGGGCATCGCTGAAAACCAATGGAACTCGGCACGATCAAATCGACATCAAGCCCTTGGCAGATCATTCCGGGGGAGCGCGTTTTCAATGCAAGATGCTCGGTAAAGTTGAGGTCGGGGCAATGTCCGAACGTCTGGAAAAGATAAGTGTCGTTGACGCCCGTGTACACATATACTTGATCTCGCCCGGCATCGGAGAAGCCGTTTACCTGCGAAGGCCAGAAGCAGTTCCTGGTGCTGGCGGTTGAACTGGACGATGCGGAAGTGCCTTGGCCCGCGCAGCCTGCGAGCAAGCTTGCGCCCATCACGGATATCATCATGGTCTGGCGGCGCTTCATATTGGACCTCCTCTGCTATTTCTGAAGTGCGCTGGCTGTTTCTACCTTGCCGGTAAGCGTCACGCCGCTCGGAAGCGTTTCGGCCGGCTTGATCGAAACCCGTTTCGCGTCAAAGTAGAAGCAGTTGCCGGGATACAGGATCGCTGTATTTACCTGATCCCATGTCAAGGTCAGAGGGTAGCCTTTATCCGCAGCACTCACGCCGGTGGGACGAGGCAGACACAGGCTCACATCGCGTGGTGTCGTGTATCGGACCACTTCGCGATCGTCCATGCTGTCGAGCCAAAAGGTTCCCGGCTCGGCGTTCATGCGGGCTTGCCGCATTATCGGATCGGTAACATCTCCTTCCACATGCTGTGCATGGGCCCCCATAGATACGCAGAGCGCTGCGGCAAGCGTCGAAGATGTAATCAGGGTTTTGGGGGAAGGCATATTTCGCTCCTTTTTCTGGTTGATATGGAAAGGCAGGAGGCACTTGCCTCGAATGCTGCCTCCAAATTACCAACAAGAGCTCTCTGCGATCGTTCCGGTCTAGTCTCTTCTCCATGCTAACATGGGTTTATGTTTGGCTCGATTTTTGCTGTCTCGCCAAATCCTAGGAACATTGCGCGTCCGGTGGATTTGAGTTCATAGGAGGCTGAACTTATGACCCCGACGACATTTGGTGTGATACTGGCAATCGCGGCTATCGTTACGATGATCGCCGGCACATTTCTGCTGATCAACGCGCGAGCGGTAATTCGACTCTTTCGTCCTATGCGTGAAGCCGGTTCCAAGGAGCCGATGAGCTGGAAGACTAACCGTCGTCAGATTATAGCTGCCTTGTGGGCCTTTTGTATGGGTCTGGCGGCAACGCTAGCCATTTATGTGGTAGCGATTGACAAGACGGCGACATGATCCGGATTGACGCGTGCGATGCTCCAAATTGCATGTTCGTTATCCAATTACCGCCGGGAATGTCTGAGCAGTCACTGCGGCACCAGCTATAGTGATTGCAAGGCTTGCGAAAACACTGCGGCCATGACGAAGCCACCACCGTGCTAAGAAGACGAGGGCCAACAGCGTTGCGGCTATCGCTATCCATCTCACGGTGGGATTTTCCGGCAAAAGCAGCGCTGCACCGTAAACGGCGATGAAATGCACGGCCCATATCACGAACGCCAGAACGAGGCTGCGCCAGTTGTCCTTTGCATCGATATTTTCGGCCATCGGTCAGATCCCTGGAAACAGTCGCGGTACAGCGGCAAATATTGCGCCCTGGAGCGCGGCATAACCAATGAACCGACCGACGATATCCATCGTGACATTGTGCGGTGTAGTGAGCAGGCCACGCGCCTCGCGGAAAGCGAGATAGGCCGCCATGATGACGGCCAGTGCGACCGCTTGCCCCTGCAGCGCAGAGAGCATGAAGGTGATCGCGCCCTGAGCGGTATGGACCGGCGAAAGCCCGGCATCGCTCCAACCTGTTACATCCCAATATAAGGCGCCTGCCAGTAGCGCGACCGCCAGTGCTTCAAGCATCCAGGGCGTGTCGCCGGGATCAGCCCCCGCCCGCCGTTCCAGCAGCTTGCGGCCGGCCCAGGCCAGACCCAAGGCGGCAGCATAGAGGAGCAGGATCCCTCCGGTCTGGAGCAGGGGCGGTGCATCCACCGTCCAATATTCCGGGTGAATGCCGTAGAGGTAGAAAAAGGCGAACAGAGCCATGAAACCGATCATGCCCAGTACCACCATCACCACGTTGAGGGCCCACCAGCCATGGCTTTTGGGGCCGGTGATAGCGATGGGCAGGACAATCCCGGCGCCGACATCGGCCTCGTGCATATGCTTGGGCCTGTCGGTTTCCCAGAGCCAGCGCAGCACCGCGCCGACCGCGATCACGCCGCAGAACAGACCGAACATATAAGCCTCGACCGTTAACGAGAGGAAAAATCCGGCGGTAAAGATGGCGGCGGCGAGCGGCCAGGGCGAGGGGCCGGGCATCAGCTGGATATATTGCGGCTCGGCCTTGACCGGCGAGGTAATGAGCGTCTCGCGCGTGCCGGTCGGCGCATTGGGGAGGAAATGACGGCCTTGCTCGACCTCGTCGCAGATGTCGGGGTGTGTCCACAACGGATCGCGCGAATGCACGACAGGGATCGAACGCGTGGAATACATGCCGGTCGGCAGCCATTCGAGCGTGCCGCCATGATAGACGTTCCCGGCATCCTCGCCGCGCGCGATGAAACGGAAATTGCGCGCGAGATCAAAGAGAAAGATTACGATACCGAGAGCCAGAATGAAAGCGCCGACTGTCGAGATCAGGTTGAGCGTATCGAGCCCGCGCCCGGGCAGATAGGTATAGACGCGGCGCGGCATGCCCATCAGACCGGTAAGATGCATCGTCAGGAACGTGACATGCAGGCCCGCGAACATCAGCCAGAAAGCCCATTTGCCCATCTTGTCCGACAGTGGTTTGCTGCTCGTCATCGGCGTCCAATAATAAAAGGCGGCGAACATCGGGAATACCATGCCGCCCATCAGCACATAATGGAGATGGGCGACGACGAAGTAGCTGTCATGCGCCTGCCAGTCGAACGGCACCATTCCCAGCATCACGCCGGTAAGGCCGCCCATCACGAAGATGAGCACCGAGCCGACGACGAAGAATGCGGGCGCGTTCCAGCGGATTTTCCCGCTCGCCAACGTCGCGATCCAGCAAAACACCTGTATCCCGGCGGGCAGACTGACAGCCATGCTGGCGGCGGAGAAATAGCCTGCCGATACGCGCGGTATGCCGGTCGCAAACATATGGTGCGCCCAGACGCCAAAGCTGATGAAACCGGTTGCCACCAGCGCCAGCACGTTCAGCCGGTAGCCGACCAGCGGGGTTTGCGCGACGGACGAGACCATCATCGACATGAGGCCCGCCGCCGGAATGAAGATGATGTAGACTTCCGGATGGCCGAAAAACCAGAAGAGGTGCTGCCACAGCAGCGGATCGCCGCCACGCGTGGGATCGAAGAACGGCCAGTTGAACGCGCGCTCTATCTCCAGCAGCAGGGTGCATAGAATGACCGCGGGAAAGGCAATGACGATCATCACCGCGAACACCAGCATTGCCCAGGCGAACATCGGCATGCGGTCGAGCGTCATGTTGGGCGCACGTGTCCTGAGCACGCCGACGATGATCTCGACAGCGCCCGCGATCGCCGAAATCTCTATGAAGCCGATGCCGAGCAGCCAGAAATCGGCATTGACGCCGGGGGAATAGGCACGCGAGGTGAGCGGTGGATACATGAACCAGCCGCCATCGGGTGCGAGGCCGACGAACAGTGACATGAAGAAGAATAGCCCGCCGACGAAATAGGCCCAGAAGGCATAGGCGGAGAGGCGGGGGAAGGGGAGGTCTCGCGCCGCGAGCATCTGCGGCAGCAGCATCACGCCCAGCGCCTCGACCGCGGGTACGGCGAAGAGGAACATCATGATTGTGCCGTGCATCGTAAAGAACTGGTTGTAGGTCTCCATCGGCAGAAATTCCTGCAACGGAGCCGCCAATTGTACGCGCATGCCGAGTGCCAATATCCCCGCGAGCAGGAAGAACAGGAAGCTGGTCGCGACATACCAGAAGCCGACATAGTTGTTATTGACGGCGGTCAGCAGCTTCCAGCCGCGCGGGGCATCCCAGATGCGATTGAGCTCGTCGACTTCGCCTTTCGGTCGAGGTTCGGCCACTGGAAATCGCTTGAAGAGCTCAAGATCGAAACCGGTTTCGGAACTCATTTCTGCGCTTCCAGCCATGTGGCTATGGCATCGAGATCCTGCGCGGGCAGCACGTCATAGCTCGGCATGCGGTTGCCGGGCTTGATCGACTGGCTGTCACCGATCCAGCCGATCATCGTGCCCTTGTGATTGGGAAGGATGCCCGCGCCAAGCGTATAGCGCGAGCCGACATGGCTAAGGTCTGGCCCGGCTAGGCCATTGGCCTGCGTCCCCGCGACGCGGTGGCAAGCACCGCACCCGCTTTCCATGAAGAGCGCCCTGCCGCGATTGACGGATGCGGTCGCTGTCGCGGCATCGAGCCGCTCACGGCGGCCCCTCAGCCAGCTCTGCCACGCCTCCGGCTCATGCGCGATGACGACAAAGCCCATCAGCGCATGAGGCCCGCCACAATATTCGGCGCATACGCCGCCGAAGCGCCCGGGGCGGTCAGCTTCGATCCGCAGCAAATTGGTGCGTCCGGGCACCATATCCATCTTGCCGGAAAGATGCGGCACCCAGAAATTGTGGATGACATCGGCGGATTGCAGCTCCAGCACCACCGGTTCGTTCACAGGGATATGCAGTTCGTTGGCGTCGTGCATGACCGACTGGCCCTGCCCGTCGAGATAGGCGACGCGGAACCACCACATCTCGCCGGTCACGCGGATGCGCATTTCCTTGCCGGTGATCGGCTGGGTGAGGCTGGCGGTGAGTAGCAAGCCCCAGATCAGGAGGGCAACCAAAACTACAGCGGGGAAGAATATGCCCATGATCCATATTACCCGCTCACCGCCCAAATTCGCGCGCCAGCGCTCTGGACCTTTGATCGCCACCCATAGCGCGGCCATAACGATGCCGGTTACCGCCATGCCCATTGCGAAAAGTGCCCATGCGAGAATGGTCACGCTGTCGGCATAGGGGCCTGCCGGATCGAGCACCGGCGGCGGCCATCCCCATAGAGCGTCAATCATCGCCCATTCCATAGAGATAGGATGCGATATCGGCAGCTTCGTGCCGCGTCAGGAGCATGGGCGGCATGGTCGAGCCGGGTTTGACGGCAGGCGCATTGCGAATGAACGCAGCAAGCGTGTCTGCGCGGTGCGGTAGCGCGCCCGCGATCAGTCCACTATCGTCAAAACCGATGAGAGACGGCCCCAGTTTTCCACGCGGCCAGTCTATGCCGGGAATTGCATGACAAGCCCCGCAGCCCGATGCCTTTATCAGCGTAAGCCCGCGCTGACGTGCCGTGTCATCCGTCACCTCGCGCCCTTCAGGCGGCGCCTTGCAGCCCGTGAACAGGGTAACGCCAGCGATCAGACACATCCATCTTGGCAATTTCCCCTGCACTTGCGCGGCTCCCATCTTAAAAGGGAACCAGCGGTGTCAGCGAATGTTCCCTTTGAAATGGTACAGTTCCTTTCGCGCGCGCGGCGGTTGGCCGCTATGAGTCTGGCGGGTTTCGCCATGACGGCGTGCAACCCGCAGGAGGAGGCTTCGGATCGCTTCAAGGCCAGCGGAGAACTGGTGGCGCTTTCCGGAGGAGATGCCGGGGCGGGCGGTGCCTGCCATGTCTGTCATGGCATGAAGGGCGAGGGCGACGGCAATCTTGCGCCGAGGCTGGCGGGGCTCGATCAGGGGTATCTGCTTCGCCAGCTCGACTATTTCGCCAATGGGCAGCGGCAGCACCCGCAGATGAGCTGGATCGCGCGGCGGCTACAGAATGACGACCGCCTGCGTGTTGCCGACTATTATGCGAGCATGGACGCCCCGAAGACTGCCGAGAGCCCCGATACCCCCAGCTGTTCTCCGGCTGCACGAGACCTGTATCAAAAGGGTGCGCCACGTCGTGGGCTCGCGGCCTGCGCCAATTGCCATGGCAAGGATGGAGAAGGCTATGGCCCCGGAAATCCGGCATTGGCGGGGCAGCCTTCCGCCTATATCGTCGAGCAATTGCGCCAGTGGCGTTCGGGCGAGCGCTATGGTGATCCGCTAGGCGTAATGCGCCGTGCCGCCTTGGCATTGAGCCAGCAGGAAATCAGGGAACTGGGCGCTTATGTCGCGGAAGTTGATAATTCTCGATTTCAGGCAAAATGCCCCTGACGACATCGTCCCGATCCCAGATATGATGCTTGAGCGCGGCGCCGATATGTAGCGGCAAAAGCAGTGCAAGACCGATCACGCCCGCGACATGCAGGTTCTCGGAGAGTTCCAGCACGCGATACTGCCAGGCGGGCGACAGGTCGTAAAAGGGCATGGGCGGCAATGGAACGATGCCCGCCATATAGAGGGGGCGAGCGGGTTGAATGGCGGACCACATGCACCAGCCGCTCAAGGGCAGCAGTGCAAACAGCCCGTAAAATGCATAGTGCGTGAGGCGCGCGCTCTTGCGTTGCCATGCCGGCGCATGCGCATCGTTGACCGGATCCATTACAAGCAAGCGCCAAAGGCCGCGCAAGATCGCGATGAGGAGCAGCGAAAGCCCGATCTCGCTGTGAAGGGCGTAAGCGAGTATCTTCTCCTCGCCGACGGGGTAGCGCTCCATCAGCCAGCCTGACCCGAGCTGATAGAGGACGATGGCGGCCATGATCCAGTGAAACCATATGCCGATGGGGCTGTACTTGCCTCGTCGTGTGTAGCTTTCCGCCCAGTTCCGGATCGCGCCCAGCATCAGGCGCTCGCTGGCTCGTCGAGCGAACGATAAAGCAGTGTCAGCGCCGCGAGCATATAGAAGGCCGAGGCGGGCGCCCACACGGTGCCGACGGTCGAGTTCTGAGACCGGCCCG
>CAYGOH010000004.1:12148-15471 GCA_964351385.1 uncultured Sphingobium sp.
CGATGCGGGCGCCCACATGATGATGCCAGCGATTTGCTGATCCTCAAGCGGGGAAAGGCCCCATGCCTGCGTGGTCAGCCAGTGGGGCGCATAATAGGCATTGCCCGCGAAGGTGAGCAGCGCTCCGAGCGCACCGGTCGCCACTACAGCCGCGAGCAGCGAGGCGGTAGCCGCTGACGTGGGCGATTGCAGCAGTTTTGCCCACCACATCGCGGCGCTCGCGGTTATGCTGATCTGCATTGTCCAGAAGACGGCATCGGACGACATCGCCGCGCCGTATAAAGAGGGGGCGTGCCAGGCGAGAAATATGACGATATGCACGGCAGTCCAGCCTGCCAGCGACCCCGGAATGATGCGCCGGTGAAGCCCAGTGGCCGCCATTACGAGCGGCCCCAGTGCAATAGCCAATATCGTGTCATGGATGATGCGCACGCTGAAAAGCGCCGAACCCAGAGCGCAAAAAGGGCTGACAAATAGGAAGAGAGCTATCGCCAACGCGCCAACGGCCGCGCGACTATCGCCCCGTCGCTGCCAGCGCGACCACATAAGCCCGGCAAGTCCCAGCACGATCAGCAGCGCGGGATCGGAATTCCAGTGTCCTGTCCATTCACTTGTCGCTGGCGCCGGACCGCAATATGGTGTCCAGATCGTCTCTTCCATACCCCTTATCCATTGGAGACATATCGAGGCCAACGCCTCATCCGCGCTTAAGTTGCGGTAGCTATGTCTCGGCAAATACTCCCATCACGATGGCCGTGGTCGCCGATATGTAGGTGACCAGTATGGCGATCATGTCATATCCCATGCGCATCGCGGCACGGTCGCGTCGTTCGATCAGGCCGAGTAGCAACAGACCGGTGAGAAAAATCGCTGTCAAAGCCATGACAATGGAGGACCGATCAGCCTGCTGCAGGGCGATGCCGCCCGTATATAGCCCGTCCACAAATACAAGAAGCATGATGTCGAACATGTTGCCGCCCAACACATCGCCGATCACCATCTCGGCCCTTTTGAGACGGGCCGCGGTTATGGCTGTGCTGATTTCCGGCAAAGAGGTGGCTACGGCAAGAAAGGTGAGGCCGGCAATGCCCAGGTCTATGCCAAGATCGCCAGCTATCGCTTCGGCGCTCAGCGTGAGAATAGTGCCTGCCACCAATATCGCCACCGCCGCGAGTGCACTGCGAATGAAGAGAGAAGTGAACGAAATTTCGTCATGCCGCTTCTCTTCTTGGACATCTTTGATCGGTTCGACCGGCGACCATCCGGATGACGCACTTTTTCCACCTAGCAGCCAGAGGCTGCCGACATAACAGATGGCAATTAGAATCGGGAACGCCCCCATCTGTACGAACGGCAGCGATATGTCCCCACTTGTTGCCCCGATGGAGGCGAGAGCGAGAAGCAAGATGCTGATTACTGCATTGGACATCACGCGCGGCCCGGGAATCATCGTCGTCAGTGCGCCGCGCCCGACGAACAGATCGGCGATGGCGAGCACCACCACCTGAAAGGCGACGCCGCCCAGCAGGTTGTTGACGGCCATGCCGGGATTGCCGGCCAGCGTCGCCACGCCGCTCGTTGAAATCTCGGGAAGTGACGTCGCGCCTCCCAATAATATCACGCCGATAATAGCCTGGTTGAGACCTGTGCGATCGGCGATCTCTGACGCCAGATTGGCAAGGCGCGCGCCTGCGAACCACACAACCAGTGCCGCCCCCAGGAAAACAGGGATGAGAATGGCCAATCCGAGGCTTGCTATATCAGGCATGATTGCGCGCTCCTTTTCCTCCAGCGTTAGTCATGTCAGCCCGACGCAGACGAGGCCGCCAACGCGATCCCTCCTATTATCGCCGCGCCGCTCAGGACCAGCGCCATCATCATCAGCAGACCATCCCGTACCAGAAGCGCCAGACCAAATGACGCGATGGCCAGCATCGGCGCGGTGCTGGCAAAGGGTACCAGTTCGAGCGGTGGAACCGTGGCGCATAACAGCACGATTACGCCGCCGGCCATCTGCGGCATTGGCGGGTGAAGCAACGGGCGCAGCCTGCCATGGAACCAGCCGTCCATGAAATTGCCGAAGCCCTCCAGCTTCCTCACGGCTTTCGATACTTTTATGCCTTTCAGAGAGCGATTGCGGATCAGCGGCGGTAGGTAAATATGCTTCCGTCGGAACAACAGCTGAATCGCCACCAGCGCCAATATCGCCGCAAGGAAGGTTGGAACCGCCGGAATGCCGCCGATGGGTGAAATCTCGATCAGGGCCGGTATAAGAAGGAACGGGCCGTAGCTGCGCCTGCCGAAGCGCTCCGCCATGTCGCCGATGGAGACCCGGCCCCGTTCTTTTCCAAGCCTGTCAAGTGCGGCCAGAATGTCTCCCATCGAATGCGGCCCAGGAGCGTCGGGTGAGCGTTGGTCGGTATCTTTCGATTGCATAGCCACCATATTCATGCCTCCAGATAGGTCGAAGTAAGAAGCATGGTCACAAAGCCCGCTGCAAATGCCGGACTGGAGAACTTACGCGGTGCTCCGGGTTGATCTGCGGCTGGGACCAGATCTTCGATGGTCGCGACAAGCAACAGGCCGGCAAGAAGGGCGATGACGAAACCCTTTGTTGTCGGGCCAGCGCCGCGCAGCAGCAAAAACCCGATCAGCGCGCAAAGGATCGGCGTTAGCGGAAAGAGCAGAAGCGAAACATGTCGGAAGCGTGAAGGCACGTCGTCCGCGCGAAGTCCGGCGGCAACCGCCAGACCGCCGGGCATGTTGGCAATGAGCTGTGACAACGCTAGCATCAGCCCCAAACCGCGGGATATCGAAGCGCCGCTACCGGTAAACAGTCCGTCGATTGCAAGGTCGACAATGACCACGAAATAGGCGCCCCAAATTCCACTCGCCGTTTCTTGTCCCATCGACCGGGTGATGCGGTAATGAATACGCGACAGGAACAACGAGAGGATTGCGCCCGCCAAAAAGGCCACGGCAACCTGCCAGATCGCGATGCGCTCCTGCGCGCGAGGCACCAGATCGAGGGCCGCAATCGCCGTCGCAAATCCCGCCGCCGCATGGAGGGACGTGCCCGTCACCCAGGGCGGAGGCTTTTTCCACTCGGCCAGAAGGATACCCGAAAGCGTACCCGCAGCCGGCAACAGGGCCATCAGAATGACGGCTCCGATATCTCCGGAGAATAGGTCTTCGAGCAAATCTTTTCGCAATCCAAAGCTAGTGGCTTTGATTTTTAGTTTGGCGCAAACGGCGATTATATCCTTCACATACTCCCGTTGGCGGCAGACTGTTCCGTATCGCTGATATCCGCTGACCAGTTG
>CAYGOH010000004.1:15496-37317 GCA_964351385.1 uncultured Sphingobium sp.
TTCGTACTCTATGAATGAAGGCTGCTGTGCCCCGGTGCGCGACGCAGAATTCCGTGAGATCGGCCTAGATTTTGACCAGGAGATTTGTGAATCTTCTCTCTCATTTCGGTCATTTTTCCTGCCGAGCGGCCCTCGCGAAAGCTGTTTAAACGCTGGCCGAAGGCTTAGTGTCGAAGCCGTCAACAACGCTGGTCTGAAACCTGGGAAGCGGCGCTGCGCCCTACCCCAATTTTCTTTTCTGCCCATGGGCGGAACGACAACAGGCTTCGTGCGTATCTTATTGCGGACCGCTCGATCCTGTCCTGCGCGCTACACGTTTATATGAAAAACCAAGACCCATTTGTGCCTCGCCGGTCGAGCCTGCTTTTTCATGGCACCATGTGGCTGGCTGCCGCTGTTTTGTCACCTGCGTGGGCGCAGACTTTGCCCGCAGTCATCTCTCCGGTCACATCCCAGGCATCGAAGGAAGACCGGTCCCAACCGATCATCAGCGACGAGGAATTTGACGAAACCATTCCCCCGATCGACGAAGATGTTGATTCACCGCTTGGTACGGTCCGGCAGTGGGATAGCGAGCAGCGGAAGCTCGAAGAAAAAGCAAGAAAAGAAGACGCCGAGGATGGCATATCCGGATTGTCCGCCGCGCAGGATGGCAATCCACAAGATCTGATTGCTGATCCCCCCGTCAACGATCCGGAGATAGACGATCCGCTGGTGCCGCTTTCACGGTTCGACGTCACGCCGATCGAGAAGAGCGCCTATACCGAAAAGGAAGATGATCAAAAGCCCGCCAGCTTGCGCTACCGCTACCGGATCGACGGGCTCGATGCGCTCAACGATGACAGCGATGTTGCCGATATCGACACCGGAGACATCAACGGGCGTTTCAGGGATCTTTCCGCCCTGGAGGATGGTGACGGGAAGGCGGCGAATGGCGCGATGGTGTCGGCCCGGCTGGAAGAAGACCAGCAGCTTCTGCTCGATATATTGAGCGGTCAGGGCTATTTCGACGCGACCGTCAACGGATCGGTGGAACTTCCGGAGAAGGAAGGCGGCGAGGTCGTCGTCGTTCTCACCGCTGTGCCGGGCCAACGGTATGACTTCGGGGAGATCGTCTTCGACAGCGAACCGCCGCTTGTTCCCGCCGATCTGGCCCGCGGCAATTTCAAGCTCGAGAGCGGCGAGCCCATTGTCGCAGAGCGGGTCAAGGCGGCGGAAGCCAACGTCTCGGTCGAATTGCCGGAAAACGGCTATCCTTTCGCGAAACTCGGCCAACGCGACATATTGCTCGATCCGCAGACCGGCACCGGTGATTATACAATACCCATCGACACCGGACCGCGCAGCAGTTTCGGCGACATAGTGACCAGTGGCACGACCGCATTCGATGCAGAACATGTCGCGGTGCTGGCGCGATTCAGGAAGGGCGAGCTTTACGACAGCAAGAAGGTCGACGACCTGCGGCAGGCGCTTGTCGCCACCGGTCTCTTTTCACTGGTGTCGATTACGCCCGAGCAGACCGGTGAGCCCGGCCCGGACGGCACCCAATATGCGCGGCTTGCGGTAGATCAGGAAGCCGGGCCGCCGCGCACCATCGCGGGCGAGGTCGGCTACGGCACCGGCCAGGGTTTTCGCGTCGAGGGAAGCTGGACCCACCGCAATATGTTCCCGCCCGAAGGCGCGCTCATTCTGGGCGCTGTCGCGGGCACGCAGGAGCAGGGCGTTTCGGCCAGATTCCGGCGGTCGAATGCGGGCAAGCGCGACCGGTCGGTCGAGCTGGGCATTTCGGCGACGCACAGCGACTATGACGCCTATGAAGCCTATACCGGCCTCATTTCCGGCAAGATCTCGCGCCTGAGCACGCCAATCTGGCAGAAGAGGCTGACCTATGGTTATGGCTTCGAGCTGCTCGCCAGCAACGAGCAGGACTATGACTTTGCCGCCGGGAAGCTCAACCGACGCACCTTCTATGTGGCCGCTCTGCCCGGGCAGGTGACGTTCGACCAGTCGGACGATCTGCTCAACCCCACAAGTGGGTTCAGGCTCACTACCAAGCTGTCGCCGGAAGCTTCGCTTGGCAGTGGCAGGCAATTCTATGCACGCGGACTGATCGAAGGCTCTGCCTATTATCCGGTAAGCCCAAGCCTGGTGATCGCCGGTCGCGTCAAGTTCGGTTCGATCTATGGTGCGGACCGGGCCCAGATTGCGCCATCCCGGCGCTATTATGCCGGCGGCGGCGGATCGGTGCGTGGTTTTGGCTATCAGGAGCTCGGGCCGAAGGATCCACGAAACCGCCCTATTGGCGGACGCAGCCTGGTCGAGGGCGCAGCCGAAGTGCGCTATCGCTTCGGCAATTACGGCATCGTCGGCTTTGTGGATGCGGGGCAGGTCTATACCAGCTCGACGCCGGGCTTTGACAATATCCGCTTCGGCGCCGGCATCGGTGCGCGCTTCTACACCAATTTCGGGCCGATGCGGCTAGACGTCGCGACACCGATAAACCGCAAGCCGGGTGAATCGCGCATCGCGGTCTACGTTTCGATCGGGCAGGCGTTCTGATGGCCGAGGAAGAAATCGTTCCTCAAACCGGCCCCTCGGCCGCCCGTCGCAATTGGCCAAAGCGGATCGCGATCGGGGCAGCGGCGCTGCTGTGTCTACTGCTTGCGTTGATTGTTGTCGGTCTGATCTGGCTCAACAGCGACAGCGGCCATCGCTTCGCGGCGAAACAGATCGAGGGGTTGCAGTTCGAGAACGGGATGCGGATCGAGCTGGGCGAGATAGAGGGCTCGTTTTTCGGCAAGATGCGCATCCGCGATCTGGCGATTCGCGACCCCGAGGGCATATTCTTTCGTGCGCCGCTGGTCAGCCTGGACTGGCGGCCGCTCGCCTATATCGGCAATCATATCGACATCCGATCGCTCGGTATTCCGCGCGCACGGTTGCTGCGTCCGCCCGTGTTCAGGGAAACCCCTTCTGACCCGAACGCGCCTTTGTTACCCGATCTCGACATCGACATCGGCACATTGGACGTAAAAGAGCTGATCATAGACCCCCCGGTGACTGGTGAACGGCACAATGTCGCGCTCAACGGAAAAGTGCATATCGCGGATGGCCAGGCGGTGATCGATGCTAACGCCCACGCACGGGCTGGTTCGGGGCTGGCGGGCGGCGACCGGCTGGTGCTGCGGCTCGATGCTGTGCCGGACAGTAATCGTCTGAATGTTGCTCTTGATGTCGGGGCGCCCGCCAACGGCATGATCGCCGCGATTTCCGGTATCGACCGGCCGATGCAACTCACGCTCAAGGGCAAGGGTGACTGGGAAAAATGGGATGGGGCGCTGACAGGCAGCACCGGTGGCGAGATGCTTTCGAATGTCGCGCTCTCGGCCCGTGGTGGCCTGCTGTCCGCCAAAGGCACAATGCGGCCCGGACTGCTGCTTTCCGGTCCGGCAGGCAATCTTTTGAGACCAACGACCACTGTCGATCTCCGGACCACAGCGAAGGAAAGGCGTTTCGATATCGACGGTCGCATCGCCAATGACAATTTCGTCCTGACCGCCGATGGCCTCGCCGATCTCGGCAACAACAGGATGCGCGATCTCTCGGTCCGGTTCCAGCTGAAAAGACCAAAGGAACTGGCAGAAAATCTGGTTGGCGATGATATGAACGCGGCTGTTACACTCGACGGCGAGATGGCGGCTCCCCGCATCGCCTATCGGTTGAATGCACGCCGGATCGGCTTTGACGAGACGGTGGTGCAGGGTCTGCAGGCAAATGGCAAAGCACAGTTGAAGGAAGGGCGGTGGGTCATCCCCGTGAATGCCAGCGCACGGGCTGTAACGGGGCTGAATGCGGCGGCTGGATCAATGCTGACCAATGTGCGGATCGACGGCGATCTCGCCTATGCGAATAGCAAGCTACTCTCCGACAATCTCCGCCTGCGGTCGGACCGGATCGATGCGACGGCGATTGTGCTCACTGACCTCGAAAGCGGTGTTTATACCGGCGGGCTGAAAGGGCGGGTCAATGACTATCGCGTTGATGGCGTCGGCAGCTTCAACGTCGTTACGGACATCGATCTCGATACGCCCAGACGCGATACCTACCGGTTAGCGGGAACGATCCGCGCGCGCTCCAGTCGCATTTATAGCGATGGGGTGCGCTCTTTTCTCGGTGGCAATTCGCTGATCGTCGCGGACGTCAGCTACAGCACGGATGGGGTCGCACGCGTAAGCCGCCTCAACGTCTCCGCGCCAGCCTTTCGCCTGACCAGCGGCAGCGGTACCTACCGCACCAACGGCGCGATCGATGTCAGCGCGCGCGGGCTCAGCAATCAATATGGGCCGCTCGGGCTCGACGTCTCAGGCACGGCGGATAGACCGATTGTGAAGCTCGCGGCGCCGCGACCTGGCCTGGGCATCGGGCTCGCCGATTTTGTCGCAACGGTGAAAGGGACAGGGCGCGGTTATGCTGTGGCCGCTACCGGCGAGAGCGATTACGGCCCGCTCGAGGCGGATGTCGACCTCGTCATGGGGCGCGGGCCGATGCAGGTCTGGGTGAAGGAAGGCAGCCGCTTTGCGGGGGTCGGACTTGCTGGGCAATTGCGCCAGACCGCCGCCGGGCCGTTCGACGGGCAATTGGTTGCTGATGGTTCAGGCATCGACGGCATGGTGAAGCTCTCGTCCTATGAGGGCAGTCAGCGCGCGATTATCAATGCGACGGCGCTCGACGCAAAGCTGCCCGGCAATGCCAACCTCGCCATAGGCCGGGCGATCGTCGATGCCGATGTCATCCTGTACGATCAGCCGCGGATCACAGCAGACGTACAGCTTGAACAAGCGCAGATGCGGCAAATCTTCATCGCGGGTGCCCGTGCGAAAGTGGACTATCGCGGCGGCAGCGGTACGGCCAAGCTGACGGTTGAGGGGCGCAACAAGTTTCCGTTCAGGGTAGCGGCCAACAGTGTCTTGAGGCCCGACCTGTGGCGCATCGCGCTCGATGGCCGCGCCAGCGGCGTGGATTTCACGACACGAAATCCGATACGGATCATACCCGGTCGAAGCGGCTACCGAATAATGCCCAGCACCATAGAACTCTCGCAGGGATCGATCCAGTTCGCTGGCGACTATGGAAGCGGCATCAATATACAGACGCGGCTCAACGATGTGGATCTGGCTATCGTCAATTCGGTGGTGCCGGGTCTCGGCCTGGGCGGAAGCGCGACCGGCAGCCTCGACTTCGCGCAAGCTGGTCCAGATGCCTTCCCGAGCGCCGACGCGCGCCTGCGGATCGACGATTTCACCCGCACCAGCCTTGCTTCGGTGTCGGAGCCGGTCGACATTCATCTGGTCGGGCGACTGCTCGCCGATGGAGGCAACGCGCGCGCGATCGTTCGCAAGCGTGGCGCGGCGATCGGCCGGATACAGATCGATCTGCGCCCTCTTCCGCCCGGTGCAGGGAGCTGGACGACGCGCCTGCTTGCCGCGCCGCTGTCGGGCGGCATCCGCTATAACGGCCCGGCGGACACGCTGTTCTCGCTGGCTGCACTTCCCGACCAGAGCCTTAAGGGACCGATCGGCGTGGCCGCCGACTTTTCAGGCCGGGTGCAGCGCCCGCGGCTTTCCGGCATTGTTCGCGCCAACGACCTGACCTACGAAAATCATAACTACGGCACGAAGCTGACGAAGATGCAGGTGCGTGGCAGCTTCACGGGTGACCGGCTGAACGTGGAGAAGCTTGCCGCGCGCGCGGGCGACGGGACGGTCAACGGATCGGGCTTTGTCTCGCTCAGTTCCGATGAGGGATTCCCGGTGCAGCTCGAACTTGATCTCGATCATGTCCGGCTTGCCGACAGCACCGATATCGCGGCGGTAGCGAGCGGACAGCTGCGCGTCGTCAACAGTCCCGATCAGCCGGCTACGATCACCGGACGCATCAGTCTCCCGGAAACGCGTTACAAAATCGTCCGCGAGGGGTCGGCCAAGGTGGCGACGCTGACAGGCGTGCGTCGCAAGCCTGCGCTCGGCCGGCCGCGTATTACCGGCGACGCCGAAGCGATGACGAAACCCCCAAGCAACTGGAAGCTCGACGTCAATGTCGTTGCTGACAACCAGATCTATATATCCGGCATGGGCCTCGATTCCGAATGGGCGGCGGACATTCATGTCGGCGGCACGACCGGTAATCCTGCAATCACCGGCGGCATCACCCTGGTGCGCGGAACGCTGGGCTTTGCCGGACGATCTTTCGATCTCCAGGAAGGGCGACTGCGTTTCAACGGCGGGTCCGCGATCAATCCGGCGATCCACCTCGTCGCGTCCGGCGAGGCGGACGATGTTACCGTGAACGTGAATGTCGATGGAACGGGAGAAAATCCCGAGATCAGTTTCTCTTCGACGCCTGGTTTGCCGCAGGACGAGATCGTCTCCCGTATCCTGTTCGGCAATTCGGTGGGCGAGCTCTCGGCCGTTCAGGCGGTGCAGCTCGCGGCATCGCTCAACAGCCTGCGCGGCGGCAGCGGCGGCCTCAACCCGCTTGGGGTGCTGCAGCAGAGCGCCGGGATCGACCGGCTGCGGATATTGGGAGCCGATGAAGATACGGGTCGTGGAACCGCAGTGGCCGCCGGTCAGTATATCTCCAATGACGTGTATGTCGAAATCGTGACGGATGCCCGGGGTTACACCGCGACACAGCTCGAGATCAGTCTCACCAAGGCGCTCTCTGTGCTGAGCGAGGTCGGCTCCTTCGGCGGGTCAAGCCTCAATCTGCGCTATCGCAAGGACTATTAGCCGTGCGGCCCATAAGCGCATTTCTTGTGACCGGCAGCATCTTTCTCGGCGCGTGCAAGGATGAGGACTTCGATGCCCGGTTCGAACGGGAGCAGGAGACGATCAACCGGCAGGCAGCGGAAATCGACAGCAGGATGGCGAACGATATGGCTGCGGCGCGGGAGGCAGAAGAAGCTACAGGAGAAATCCGGAACATGGCGGATGAAAAATGACCGGCGGCGATCCCAATACACCTGAGCTTCCCAAGGTATTGCACGGGCGGGAGCTCGTGGAATTGCGCTGCGAAATCCCCGGCGCCAAGGCATATGCGCAATGGCATCTGCCTCGGCAAGCCTGGTGGTCTGTACTAAAGCGCATCTATGTCATGAATGATTTCCACAACCTGCTGCTGCTGGCGGCGGGCGTCGCCTTTTTTGCCTTTCTCGCCTTCGTGCCATTCATCGCATCAATCGTATTGCTTTACAGCCTGGTTGGCGATCCGGACACGGTGGCGGCCAGCATGGATCTGGCACGGCGGTTCGTTCCCGGCGAAGTCATGCGCATAGTCGAGCGGCAGCTCACCCAGATCATCGCAACGAGCAACAGCGCCAAGGGATTCGGTCTCGCTATTGCCCTTGCATTTTCCCTCTACAGCGCCACCCGTGCCGCCACCGCGATGATGAAGGCGCTAAACATCATCTATGAGGAATATGAAACGCGCAGCATCGTGCGTACCACCCTCGTTTCCTTCGGCATCACCTTCGGCATGATCGGCGTGGCCATTATCGGGCTGATCGCCATTTCCTGGTTCGGCTATGCCAGCATCTTTCTCGCCCGCTATATCGGCGCCGATATTCTTCTGGTTGTCCAGATCACGACCTGGCTTGTCTCAGGCATATTGGTGAGCGGCGCGTTCGCACTCATCTATCGCCTCGCGCCGGACCGGCGCGCGGCCAAATGGCGCTGGCTTACCGCCGGGTCCATTGTCGCGACGCTGATGTGGGTGGCAATATCGCTCGGCTTCGGCTTCTATGCGGCCCATATCACCAACTACAACGCCACTTATGGTTCGCTGGCCGCAATCGTCATCTTCCAGATGTGGCTGTTCCTCTCGGCCTATGCGGTCCTGCTTGGCGCGGAAATCAACTCGGAAACGGAACGCCAGACTATGCGGGATAGCACAATCGGGCCCGACCGGCCCATCGGACAGCGTGGCGCGGTGATGGCCGACAATATCGCGCTCGATGAGGCCAAGCGCGCGCTACTCGCAAAGAGGAAACGCAAGGAAGCCGATCGTATTGCGCGCCATGCGACGAGGCCAGCATGACCGGCATGCGGCAAGTCCTCCTTCTCCTGATTGGCGCGGTTCCGGCCTTTGTCCTGAGCAGCTTGCCGGCGAGAGCGGACCAGGTCTGGGCGGGCGTCTATCAGCATGACGTCACACTGGCGCAGATCAGGTTCGAGACCGGACAGGACATCAAGGCGGGGTGGATAGGCGACCCGATAGAGGCCATGGCCAAATGGGGCAGTCCGGCCCCGCACATTCTGGTGTCCAAGAGCCTGAACGGCGAGACCGATTATGTCGCGGCGGGCCTCAACTGGACCATCGGCAGCACGCTGTATCTGCGGCCCGGCATTGGGCTCGCCGTTCACAACGGCCCCTCCCGCGCCTATCGAAAGGGCAAGCGTGTCGACCTCGGCTCACCGGTTACCTTCGAGCCGGAGCTGGCGGCCGGCTGGCGGATCAGCGAACGCCTTGCGCTGGAGGCATCATGGATTCACCTCAGCCACGCCACGATCTTCAGCCGGCAGAATCGCGGCATGGATTCGATGGGGTTGAGGCTGCTTTTCCGGCTGCCCTGATATGCCCGTCAAAACACGCACCTGAATCCGCATTGTCAACCGAACAATCATTCATGGCGCAGAACGCGCTTCACTCGCCTGTGCAAGGATGAGCATGAAATTTTCTTCCGCGTCGCTCCATTGCGCAAGAGGAGACCAGCCTCCGCCCTGAAGCATCAGTTTGGCTTGGTTGGGGGTGTATTTGTGACTGTTTTCCGTGTGGATTGTTTCTCCCTCGCGCATTTCAATCATCCGAGAGGGGCGCCACGAGGTCCTCCGAAAGCTTGCGGATGGTTACGAACCGGCTCGCCAGATCATCTGCCGCTTCATTGCGCCGTGGAACGGCTTCAAATTGCAACGCGCCCATTCTCAACTCCCGGTTTGAGCTAAGGATCTCGAAATTGATCCGACAGAGATGATACGAACGAGACGACGAAAGGTTACCGTTCTCGGGACAAAATCGAGAGCGATTGCCTTGTTAAGGGCATCCGCCAAAGGCTAAGGTCAGCCCGGTGCGTTGGCAGATTTATTGTTCTGCGAGTCATCCTTGCTGACATAGGGCTTCAGGAATACGCCCTTGACCATGCTGTGGCGTTCCTTGATCGCGGAATCGATATTCTGCATTTGCTGCGCCACTTCGCTGGCGCGGAGATTAGGCTGAAAATCGAGAGTCACTACCGCGAGAATTTCCTCCGGCCCGAGATGACTGGTTCTAACGTCACCGATGACGCAATAATCGGCTTGATCCTTTACAATTTCGCGAATTGAATCAGCGATCGAAGGATCGGCGCGTTCTCCGATCAACAGGCCTTTGGTTTCCCTTGCGAGCAATAGCGCCACTATGCCGAGGATGATACCGATCAGAATGGAGCCCGTTCCGTCCAGTACCGGCATGTCGAGCACGAGGGATGCGGCGATGAATATGGCCGCGATGAAGATGCCAATAAGGGCTGCGCTGTCCTCGCTCATCACGACGAGAGTCGAAGGATCCTTACTGTCGCGCAGGGCGCGCCACCAGTTTCGCTCTCCCTTGGTCTTCAGGAACTCCCGTACGGCGATCGTCCATGATGTGCCTTCGAACAGAAAGGCGAGGCCCAGTACGATGAAGTTGATCTCCGGGCGCGAAATGGGTTCCGGATTGCGAATGTGCACGATCCCCTCATAGATCGATGCCGCCGCGCCTCCCGAGAATATTAGTAGTGCGACGACGAAACTCCAGAAATAGACCTCCCTGCCATAGCCGAAAGGATGAAGCGCATCGGCGCGATGGTGCGAACGATGGATACCATAGAGGAGGAGCGCCTGATTGGTCGTATCGACGAGCGAATGGATACCTTCCGTCAGCATCGATGAACTGCCGGTCACTGCGGCGGCGATGAATTTGGTTACGGCGATCAACAGGTTGCCGGCCAGAGCGGCATAGACGACGAATTTCTTACCGGATCTTTGTCTCGCCATCTCGCCTCTCGCAGCCCCTTTCCACAACGGAAGCACGCGGTCGTTGTTCCGGAGGGGATTATGGAACGGCATGGCGGCCCAAGCGTCCTCATGTTATGCGTCGCGAATTCTATACTGGTAGCAACCTCGCCCGTGCACGGACTATCCAGGACCTCCGAGCACGGACGCATAGGCTGATGCCGCGCATCGCGCTCGAATATCTGGAAGGCGGTGCCGAGGACGAGGCGGCGCTTTCACGAGAGCGGGAAGTCTACGACGGGTGGTATTTTCTTCCCCGCATGTTGCGAGACGTCAGCGGCAGGCGAACGGACGCTGAAATACTTGGCGGTAAGCTTTCCCTGCCGCTTGCGATCGCTCCTACCGGCCTGAACGGGCTCTTCCGGCGGAATGCCGATATCGCCTTGGCCAAGGGCGCGGCTGCCCGGAATGTCCCTTTCATTCAGAGCACGATGTCCAACGATCGGATAGAGGAGGTGGCCAAGGTGCCGGGCCTGCGGCATTGGTGGCAACTCTATGTGTTCGGGCCCGACGAGATCTGGCAGGAACTGGTTGACCGGGCGGATGCGGCCGGATGCGGAGCGCTCGTTCTGACCGTGAACGCGCAGATTTTCGGACGACGAAACTGGTCGCAGCGGCTGCGCGTGAACAAGACCCAGCCCACATTGACGACGATGTGGAATGCCGCCTGGCATCCGCGCTGGGCGGCGACCACGCTGTCCCACGGCATGCCGGTTTTCGAGAATGTGATAGATTTCATTCCGAAAGACCGCCGCAGCTTTTTCGAGAGCGCGTTCTGGATACGCGAGCAGATGCCCAAATCGCTGTCGTGGGACAATGTCGCCCGCATACGCGAGCGTTGGAAACGGCCCTTTCTGATCAAGGGTCTGCTCCATCCTGATGATGTTGTCCGGGCAGTGGAGATTGGAGCGGACGGCGTGATTCTTGGAACGCATGGCGGGCGTCAGCTTGACTGCTCGGTCAGTGCGCTCGATGTCCTGCCGCGCGTTCGCGAAAGGGTTGGCGACAAGCCCCTTGTCCTCATGTCGGGCGGTGTTCGTCGCGGAACAGATATCATCAAGGCGTTGGCGCTGGGGGCGAATGCGGTGCTGGTGGGACGCGCGCCCCTTTATGGCCTTTGCGCGGTAGGGAGCGAGGGGGTCGCACGCGCCCTCGAAATTCTCGAAACCGAGATGTGGAATGCGATGGGTCAGCTCGGCGTCAACACCGTGACGAATATTGATCGCGAGCTTCTCGTTCATAATCGCCAGATGGAATCCGAAAAATCCTGCTCGGCACGGAACGCCTTGGGAGCCGATCCGTTGGCTTAGTGATCGCGCGGGGGGATAGCGAAACGGGGGCTGGACGAGACAAGGAGACGGCCCATGGCCTATACTGTCAGCGACTTTTTCTGGGAACGGCTGCATCAGTGGGGCGTACGACGAATTTTCGGCTATCCGGGCGACGGCATAAACGGCCTACTTGGTGCGCTGGACAGGGCGGGTGACAAGTTCGGGTTCGTGCAGGTTCGTCATGAAGAGATGGCGGCCTTCATGGCGTCTGCGCATGCGAAATTCACCGGCGAGTTGGGCGTGTGCCTCGCTACGTCGGGTCCAGGGGCATCTCATCTCCTCACCGGCTTATATGACGCACGCATGGACCATATGCCCGTGCTTGCCATCGTCGGCCAGCAGGCCCGCACGGCCCTCGGCGCGCATTATCAGCAGGAGCTCGACCTCCCGTCGATGTTCAAGGATGTCGCCGGCGCGTTCACTGGTATGGCGAGCGTGCCGGCACAGGTTCGCCACCTGATCGACCGGTCCGTGCGCATAGCGCTTGGGCAACGGCGCGTAACCGCTCTCATCATGCCAAACGATCTGCAGGAAGCGGACATGGCCGAACCGCCGCGCAAGCACGGTTCTGTCTTCTCTGGCGTAGGCTGGTCGCAGCCTAACGTCGTGCCGCAAGACGCCGATCTTAAAGCCGCCGCCGAACTGCTGAACTCCGGTAAGAAGGTCGCGATACTGGTAGGCGCAGGCGCACAGGGCGCAACCGATGAGGTGATTGCCGTTGCCGACCGGCTGGAGGCGGGCGCTGCCAAGGCACTGCTGGGCAAGGATATTCTGCCCGATGACCTGTCCTGGGTGACGGGCTCGATCGGCCTGCTTGGTACGAAGCCGAGCTGGAAGCTGATGCAGGAATGCGACACCTTCCTGATGATCGGATCGGGTTTTCCCTATTCGGAATTCCTACCCGAAGAGGGACAAGCGCGCGGCGTGCAGATCGACATCGATCCCGGCATGCTTTCCATCCGATATCCGATGGAGGTCAACCTCAATGGCGATGTGAAATCGACTCTGCAGGCGCTGCTTCCGCTGCTCGAACCGCGTGTCGAAAGCTGGCGCGATGAGATCGCCAAATGGCACGAGGATTGGAATAAGACTTTGCGTGATCGCGCAATGGTAAGCGCAAATCCTGTGAATCCGCAGCGGGTCTTTTTCGAGCTTTCGCCGCGCATCCCTGACAACGCCATTCTGACCAGCGACAGCGGCAGTTGCGCCAACTGGTATGCGCGCGATCTGAAGATCCGCCGTGGCATGCGCGCATCACTGTCCGGTGGTCTCGCATCGATGGGGGCGGGTGTACCCTATGCGATCGCTGCCAAATTCGCGCATCCCGACCGGCCGGTGATCGCCAGCGTTGGTGACGGCGCGATGCAGATGAACAATATGGCAGAGCTTATCACCGTTGCCAAATATCAGGATCGCTGGCCCAACAAGACCTTCGTGGTGCTGGTGCTCAACAATCAGGATCTCAATCAGGTGACCTGGGAACAGCGGGTGATGGAGGGCAACCCGAAGTTTGAAGCGACGCAGCGCATTCCCGACGTTCCCTATCACAAATTCGCCGAGATGATCGGCCTTAAGGGCATATTCGTAGACGATCCGGACCGTGTTGCCGCGGCCTGGGATGAGGCTCTGGCGCATCAGGGGCCGGTTGTGCTGGAAGTGAAGACCGATCCGGAAGTGCCGCCACTACCGCCGCACATCAGCCTCGACCAGGCACGCGCATTCACCTCGATGATGTTCAAGGATGCCGCAGAGGCTCGCCGCACGGTAAAGGGAGCCACCAAGCAGCTATTGTCCAATGTTTTTGCCAAGGATTGATAGAGGGGATCTCGTTCTTCGTCCCGCCGGTAAAGATGACAGGCTGCCATCTCGTCTTATAGCTGGCGGTGCGGCAATGCTTTCCCTCTCGGTCCTCGGCGACAGCGCGGTCGAGCATTATCGCGGGTCCTTTCGCAACCCGGCGATGTGGGCGCCGCTGAGAGCCGGTGCGGTTTCGCTGGTGCTGAACCTGATGCGCGTATTTGGTAAGGGAAAAGGAACGAAGCTTGCCGATTTCACGACGCTGATCACCGGTGCGGCCGGGCTCGCCTTCCATACATACAATATTGCAAAGCGTCCCGGCTCGCCAACGTTGAATGGGTTGTTTTACGGTGCCCCCATTGGCGCGCCCGCTGCGCTCGTTCTTGCAGGCTGTTTGGGCGCTGCCGCCGGAGAGTTTTCGACGCGACCCGTTGACCATGGCGTGAACTTTTCAAACCCGCGTCTGGTCGGAGCGGCGTCCGCTGTTGGTCTGCTGGGATCGGTCGGCGAGGCGGGGCTGCTCCATTTCCGGGGTGCTTATCACAATCCGTTCATGTGGACGCCGATAATCCTGCCGCCGGTCGCCGCAACCATGTTGGGTCGCGATATTGTGGCTCGCACGCCGCATCGAAGTACGGCAATTGCCCTTTTCGGTACCGCCGCAATGGGGCTGGTCGGCGCCGGGTTTCATGTGTTCGGCGTAGCGCGCAATATGGGTGGGTGGCGAAACTGGCGGCAGAACCTGCTGGCCGGGCCACCGATCCCCGCGCCGCCTGCCTTCACCGGCCTTGCGCTCGCCGGGCTCGGCGCGCTGCTCGCGATGCGGAGGGGCTCCCGTGCCTGACCGCTATCCCGATTATGACGTGCTGGCAAAGCGCGGAACCCTGAGCTGGAACCGGCAGACGCGGGATGTTGTAGACCGCCGCCTTGCCTTGGCGGAGATCGATCCGGGTCTCGGCGAAGCGCGTATCGCCACCTTGCGGCGGATTGCGGCGAGGATCGTACCGCAGCCCGAAGGCCGGCCTCCCATCAATGTCGTCGCGATGACGCTTGCGAAGATCGGCAGTTCCCATCCCGATGGCTTTCGTCATGCCGACCTGCCGCCCATCCTGCTCGCCTGGACGATAGCGCTGGACGCCATCGACGCTCATGCGCGTATGTATCATTCAAAACCTTTTGCCGGACTCGACGATACTGCCGCTGACGATGTCCTGCGAGCGACAGAGAGAGGGGAAACGCCGGCGGACATATGGGAAGCCATGGAGCCCCAACTCTTCTGGTCGTGGCGGCTGATCCCGGACCTCGTCTCCGCCTGTTGGGCCCATCCATCCGCGTGGAGCGCGATAGGCTTTGGTGGCCCTGCCTCGCCGCGCGGCTATGTCCGGCTCGGCAAGAATCTGCGCGATCCGTGGGAGGCCGAAGAACGAGAACGGGACGAACGCCAGGATGCCGCCTGATCCCGCAACAGCGCCACGCGCTATCGAGGGCTGCGCTCCCGATGTATTTCGCCCCGGAGCATGGGTGCCGATGCGCGAATATGCGAACCACGAAGAGGTCGATTTCGCGATTGTCGGCACCGGCGCGGGCGGAGGAACGCTCGCCTGCAAGCTGGCCGAAGCGGGATTTTCCGTCGTCGCCTTTGATGCCGGGCCCTATTTCAGGCCGCTGGAGGGTTTCGCTTCGGACGAGACCGAGCAGTCGAAGCTCTACTGGACCGACGATCGCATCGTCGACGGCGACAATCCCCTCAAGATGGGTTCCAACAATTCGGGAAAGGCAGTGGGCGGATCAACCCTGCATTTCGCGATGGTTTCGCTGCGCTTCCGCCCGGAATGGTTCAAGGCGAAGACAAAGCTCGGCTATGGCGCGGACTGGCCGATCGATTGGCGGGAAATGTGGCACTATTATCGCGAGGTGGAGCAGGCGCTGTGCATTTCCGGGCCCGTCAGCTACCCTTGGGGACCGAAGCGCCCGCGCTATCCCTATCGTGCCCATCCTCTCAATGCTCCGGCCGAGGTTCTCGCACGCGGTGCGGAGGCGATGGGGATAGAGTGGACGGAGACGCCGATCGCCACCCTGTCAGCGCCGCGCGGGCGAGCGCATCCGTGCGTCTATCGGGGCTTTTGCGTCACGGGCTGCTCGACCAATGCCAAGCAATCGGTGCTGGTCACATGGCTGCCACGCGCATTGAAGGCTGGGTCGGAGATCCGCGATCTCGCAATGGTCGGCCGCATCGAAACGCGAAACGGCCGCGCTATCGGGGTGCATTATCACCGGCAGGGCAAATGGCGATTCCAGAAAGCAAGGAACGTCGTGGTCGCGGGTTATGCGATCGAAACGCCGCGCCTGCTGCTCAACTCCGCCAATGATGAATTTCCCGATGGCCTCGCCAATTCCTCGGGCCTGGTCGGCAAGAATCTGATGGTGCAATTGAACCAGGCCGTCTGGGGCCAGAGCAATGACGAGATACGCAGCTATAAGGGGCCGCCCAGCCTCGCGCTGACCGAGCACTGGAACTACACAGACGAAGGCAAGGATTATCATGGCGGCTGGTGCTATATGAGCCAGGGCCCATTGCCGATCACATGGGCAAAATCGCTCGCTGGCGGGCGAGGCCTCTGGGGCCAGGCGCTGGTCGACGAGATGGCGCGGGCCAATCACAATGTCGGGCTGAAAATGGTCGGTGAGGTGCTGCCCGACGAGCGCAATCGGGTGACGCTGAGCGATGAGACAGACCAATATGGACTTCCCGTTCCGCGCATCACCTTCTCTTTGCGCGACAATGAAAAGGCGATGATCGCCCATGCGCTCGATTTCATGGATCAGGCTCTGGAGGTGGTGGACGTGCGCGAGCGGTGGCGGGAAACTGACGATACCTGCCACCTCAACGGCACGGCGCGCATGGGCGATGATCCGCGTTCTAGTGTCGTCAACGGCGATTGCCGTAGTTGGGACATTTCCAATCTCTGGGTCTGCGATGGGTCGGTTTTCCCAACGGTCGGCGGCGCCAATCCGTCGTTGACCATCCAGGCTGTCGCCTGCCGCACCGCCGACCGGATCAAGATACTCGCCGCACGCGGAGAGTTGTGAGGAGAGGAGAAGGAAATGCCAAAGCCTCAAGTCGTGGTAATAACTGGGGCGTCGGCCGGGGTCGGCCGCGCGACCGTGCGCGAGTTCGCAAAGGATCGGGCGAAGATCGCCCTGATCGCACGAGGGCAAGATGGCCTCGAAGCCGCCGCGCGCGAGGTCGAGCAGGTGGGAGGACAAGCGCTGATCCTGCCGCTCGATGTCGCCGATGCGCAGGCGGTCGATGAGGCCGCGAAAAGGATCGAGGCCGAGTTGGGGCCGATCGATGTCTGGGTCAACGCGGCATTTGCGGGCGTGCTTTCGCGCTTCATCGACATGACGATGGAGGATTATGAGCGGGTCACCCGCGTTACCTATCTGGGGCAGGTGCACGGCACCCATGCCGCACTCAAACGCATGATGCCGCGTAATCGCGGGTCGATCGTGCTCGTCGGCTCGGCGCTCGCCTATCGCGGAATACCGCTGCAATCCGCCTATTGTGGCGCAAAGCACGCGATTCAGGGATTTCATGATTCCGTGAGGTCCGAACTGATCCACGCTGAAAGCGACATACATGTATCGATGGTCGAACTTCCTGGCGTCAATACGCCACAGTTCGACTGGATCAAGACCAACCTTCCCAACAAGCCGCGTCCGGCAAGCCCGCCCTATCAGCCGGAAATCGCAGCGCGCGCGATTCACTACGCAGCACATCACCGACGCAAGAGCATGTGGGTCGGCTGGCCGACATGGGAAGCGATATTGGGCGACCGCGTGTCGTCCGCGCTGCTCGACCGCTATCTCGCGAAAACCGGCTTCGACGGGCAGCAGAGCGAGGAGCCCGTCGCGCCCGATCGCAAGGATAATCTCTACCAGCCCGTCCCCGGCGACCACGGAGCCCATGGCCGGTTCGATGCAACCGCGCGCGACCACAGCTCGCAGCTCTGGATCAGTACCCATCCCGGCACGATCGCAGCCATAAGCATCGCCGCCCTCGGTATAGCGGCATGGCGCGCGTTGGCAGGCGAAGCCGACGCATGAGTGACCCTAGTCCGAAGCGGATCGAGGATTATGCTCTGATCGGCGACGGCGAGACTGCTGCGCTGGTGGCGCGCGACGGCTCGATCGAGTGGTTGTGCATGCCGCGCTTTGATTCCGAAGCCTGCTTTACCGCATTGCTGGGATCGCCGGAAAATGGCTGCTGGCGGATGCGCCCCCAAGGCAACGTCACTTCGACATCCCGTAGCTATATGGGAGATACCCTTATTCTTGAAACGGTGTTCGAGACAGGGGAAGGCCAGGTCGCTGTCATCGATTTCATGCCGATCCGAGGCGAAGCGCCCGACATCGTACGTATCGTCGAAGGGCGCGGTGGCAGGGTGGACATGGCATCCGAACTGGCCTTGCGGTTCGACTATGGACAGATCCATCCGTTGGTCAGAACGCTAGCGGAAGACCGTGTGCTCGCGATTGCGGGACCCGACGGCATATTGCTCGACTTCGACGTGCCGATCATCTTCGAGGATCGCTGGTTCACCAGCCCGTTCACAGTTTCCGAAGGCGAGCGCATTGGTTTCGTGATGACATGGTTCCCGTCTCATGAGCGGGAACCGAACCGTGTCGATCCCGAAACCGCCCTGGACCAGACGATGCAATTTTGGAACGGCTGGATTGGCCGGGCGCAGATCGAAGGTCAGTATCGACCGAGCGCGGTTCGCTCGCTGATCACGCTTGGCGCGCTCATCCATACGCCGACTGGCGGCATGGTAGCGGCGCCCACGGCGGGATTGCCCGAGCGTCAGGGCGGCACGCGCAACTGGGATTACCGCTTTTGCTGGCTGCGCGATTCCACCTTTATGCTGCTTGCGCTGCTTCAGGCCGGGATGCGGGAGGAAGCCAAATCCTGGTTTGACTGGCTGCGCCGGGCGGTAGGAGGCGAACCGATCGATCTCAAGCCCTTTTATGCCGTCGGCGGTGACCGACGGGTTCTGGAATGGGAAGCCCACTGGCTTACGGGTTTCAATGGTGCGCAGCCGGTTCGCTTCGGCAATGCCGCTTCGAACCAGTTGCAGCTCGACATTTACGGCGAGGTCATCGACACGCTGCATATTGCGCGCTGCCACGGCATGGATCGGGACGACGACAGCGACCAACTCATGCGCCTGCTCGTCAACCGGCTTGAGCATCTTTGGGAGCAGCCGGACGCGGGAATGTGGGAGAATCGCAGCGAGCCGTGCCATTATGTCTATTCCAAGGTGATGTGCTGGGTGGCCTTCGACCGCGCCGCGCGCTGGTTCGAGGACAGCGACACCCGGCGCGCTGGCCATTATCGCTCGCTAGCCGAGAAGGTTCATGCCGATATCTTGTCGAAAGGAGTCGATCGCGATCGCAATGTCTTCACCGCTGCCTATGGCAAGAGCGCGATGGACGCCGCGCTGCTCCGGCTGCCGATGGTCGGGTTTATAGAAGCCGACGACCCGCGTATGCGCGCTACAGTAGAGGTGATAGAAGAGGAGTTGTTGCAGGATTGCCTGGTACGGCGATACCGGCCCGAGCGCCTTGAAGACGGTGTGGATGGTGAGGAGGGGGCATTCCTGGCGGCGTCTTTCTGGCTTGCGGATATCTATGCGCTTCAGGGCCGAAAAAATGAATCGCGCGCGCTTTTCGAGAGGCTGTGCGATCTCGCCAATGACGTCGGTCTGTTGTCGGAAGAGCATGATGGCGAGATTATGCTAGGCAATTTTCCGCAGGGTCTCTCGCATCTCTCGCTAGTCGTGACCGCCCTGAATCTCGGTGCGGGTGGCGGACCAACGTATGAACGCAGGCAGGCGAAGGACGCGCCTACATCTGCTCCTTCCAGCGCGTGCGAATGAGCCACCAGTTGACTGGATAGGCGGTGGCGAAGCCCGCCAGCATGGCAATCTGCATCGCGAACCAGAATTCCGGCGTGGCGACTTCGGCAACGCCGCCATAGTCATGCTTCCACCAGCCGAACTGGATCAGCGCCATCATGCCATACATGCCGATCTGCCAGGATGATATCGACGCGATGTCGGCCTTGACTGCCGCCTTGATGCCCCCGCCCACCGACAGGTCGCGCATCGGCTTGATGGTGAAATATTGGAAGACGATGCCGAGCCCGAAGGCCAGAATGAAATCCGGTATCCATACTGCAAAGGTCTTTTCCGCGAACAGGCTATGCCACCCGAACCAGACGGCTATGACCGGGAAAGCGAAGGCAAGCCATTCGGCCACGAGGTCGCCCAGTGTGCAACCCGCGCCGCAATGGCTGGCGCCCTTGCCGACCGCCACCCAGAAGGGCGGCTTTGCGTCCTCGCTCTTCTCCACATTGCGCCCCCACTGCCAATAGGCGGCGAGCCAAAGCGCCGATCCGAATAGCGCCGTGACCGGCCAAACGATGTCCATGATCCACATTTTCTGGGGATGGCGCGCGATATCGACGGCCACGATCAACGTGCATAGCCCGCCAATAAGCAGCGACGAGACTGCCAGCCCGTGCAGCCATGAGGGAAAATCGGGCATGGGTATCTCCTTATATGCGCGTTAGATAATCCGCCGCCGACAGCGTCAGCAGGAAGAACAGCCACAGAAATCCTGCGGCTGCGGCGAAGCGCGCCAGCACTGTTTCGCTGCGCATTTCCATGAAGAACCACAGCACGAGCGCGGCCTTGGCCGTGGCGATGGCGTAAGCGATGAACGGCTTTGCGGCACCGAACGGCAGGAAGGATGCGCCCAGCGTCAGGCCTAGCAACAGCATCAGTGCTGCCCAGGCGGCGGTGAGGCGGACAACCGCGGCGCTCATGTCACACCGGCCAGATAGATGGTTGGATATAGGAATATCCAGACGATATCGACAATGTGCCAGTATAGCGCGGCATTGCCGATGAGTATGGCGCTGCGGTCCTGACGCGCATGGGGAAGCAATGCCGTGACCGTGAGCAATCCGATGCCGACCGTCACATGCACGGCATGGAGGCCGGTGCCGACGAAATAGAGATTCATGAACAGCTGCTCGACGCGATTTTCGAAATGCGCATTGGCCGCACCCGGCAGCAATCCTTCACTATAGTCGAGATAATATTCGGCGCCTTTGATGCCGAGGAAGACGAGCGCGAGCAGAACCGTGCCGCCCAGCGCGCATCCGGCACGACGTGGATATCCGCCGCGCGTAGCTTCCATCGCGAGCGCGGCCAGCAGGCTGGAAGTCAGGAGAATGGCGGTATTCGCCGTGCCGAGCCATAATTTCATGTGACCTGACGCCGCCTGATACTCGGCCTGATGTTGCAACCGCAGCACCATCGCGGCGGCAAATATTCCGCCGAACAACATGATCTCGCTCGCGAGAAATACGAGCATGCCGAAGCGGTTTGCCTCGCATTGACGGGCAAACTCATGGAACGGCTCGCTGACCGCGTGCTCAGTCATCGGTTCTGCTCGCGGGATGTTCGAGCGGATAATGATAGGGTCCGCGCTCCACCGCTGGTTGTTTCGTGAAATTATGCTTGGGCGGAGGCGAGGATGTCGTCCATTCAAGACCGGTTGCGTGCCAGGGATTGGCGGGCGCCTTCTTCCCTCGCACCAGCGACCAGAACAGGTAAAAAAGTGGCATCGCATAGCCGATCGCGAGCAGTGCCGCTCCGCCCGATGCGATGACCTGAAACACCTGGAATTCCGGCGGATAGACATGATAGCGGCGCGGCAGCCCTTCATAACCCATCAGGAACATCGGGAAGAAGTTGATGTTGAAGCCGACAAGGATCAGGATCGCGGCGATGTGGGCCAGCGGCTCCGAATAGAGCCTGCCGGTGATCTTCGGCCACCAGTAATGAAGGGCGCCGAAAAAGGCCGTTACCGTTCCGCCGACCATGATGTAATGGAAATGGGCGACGACGAAATAGGTGTCGTGGACATGCACGTCGATCGCCAGCATTGCGAGCATAAGGCCCGTTAGCCCGCCCGCGACGAACAGGCCTATGAAGCTCAACGCGAAGAGCAGCGGCGCATTGATCCGGATGTCGCCCTTGTAGAGCGTTGCTGTCCAGTTATAGACCTTGATCGCCGAGGGCACCGCGACCGCGATTGAGAGGAACGAGAATATCGCGCTCGCATAGAGGGACTGGCCGGATACGAACATGTGATGGCCCCACACGAAGAAGCCGACCACGGCGATCGCGATCGATGCCATCGCCACGAACCAGTATCCGAAGATACGTTTATGCGCCGCCGATGTAATGAGTTCGCTGATCACGCCGAGGGCGGGCAGGATCATGATGTAGACGGCCGGGTGGCTGTAGAACCAGAAGAGATGCTGGAACAGCAGCGGGTCACCACCCAGATCGGGATCGAACACGCCGATGCCGAAGATCCGCTCGGCCGCGACCAGTAGCAGCGTGATCGCCAGCACCGGCGTCGCGAGCACGAAGATGATCGATGTCGCATAATGCGACCACACGAATAGCGGCAGGCGGCCCCAGGTCATGCCCGGCGCGCGCAGCTTGTGGATTGTCACGATGAAGTTGAG
>CAYGOH010000005.1:0-22924 GCA_964351385.1 uncultured Sphingobium sp.
TCGTTCTCGCCGCTACCGTCATCTTCTGGCTCTGATCAATGAGTCCTGACCCTATGTGCGACTGTCGAAGATTGAGCGGGGTGAGGTATTCGCCCGGGTGGAAGAACTGCAGGCGATCGCCGCGGCTTTGAATGTGAGCAATGCAGCCGATCTGCTGATCGATGTGGAGCATCCCTCTTTTTCCGTTGAAGAGTGGGCGCATGCACAATGCGACATAAAACCGCTCAATCGCGAAGCAGAAGAACTGGCCGTACTGCTCGCCGCCGCCTTTCGTGCGCGGCGTGCGCGCGACCCGAAAATGACTCTCGCCCATTTGCAGCAAGAGTATCAACTGCCGACGGTCATCGTGTTTCGTATCGAAAACGCTGTGAAGCCGTTCGACCGGTGGAACAGCGCAACCCTTGGCAGCATTTGCGCCCTGCTCGGCCAAGCCGACAGGGACGAACTGGTCCGTTTCCTTCGTGCGGCGCATGAGTCGGGGCGCCTCACCGAATGGCTGACGATAGTTCCGGGAGCGGAGGAACGGGAGCGGCGCACCCGCGAGCGGGTTCGCGCGCTCCGCAAAGAGCTGACGTTGCTTCCCTCCGCCAAGCAGCGCACACCCATAAAGGTCCGGTCGCCCCAGAGCGCGCAGGAAGGTCCGCCCCAGCAAAAGACGGCCGGAAAATTACAGGTGATGGGCGTTCCAGTCGGTGGAGGTCTGATCGCGCCCTCCCCCACGCAAACCTATGTAGAACGACCACCTTCGACCGGAGCGAACGCATATGCGCTGCGCATGTGCAGGGCCTCCCTGGGCGGGGCGATCCCCGGCAATGCTATATTGATTGTCGATCCGGAGCGTTGTCCGGTGGACAACGGCCTTCTGGTTTTGCGCGAAGATAATGGGTTACGCGTTCTGATCGCAACCGCCGACCGCGACGGACGGCTTCATGGACACAGCCTCCACCCCGCAATGGACATAGCGCTCGATACCATTGAGCCTTCGAAGCTGGCGAAAGTGACGAACATTCTGTTCCCGTAACGGGAACCCTCTGTCAGATGCCACCCGAAACCGTTGGCCAACCGCCCTCCGTCAAGCTCGCGGCCAGCGCTGTCGTGCATGCATCCAGCACGGTCTGGCTGGTGGAGCGAATAACAAAGTTACACCCAACCCGCCCTTCCCGGAAAAATGGGTAACTGCCGATCTGGCTGCCCTCGTGCGCCCTTTCGGTCGCCGCCAGAAGGTCCGCGATCTCACTTTCCGCAACCCAGCACCCTATTTGGGTGGATAGCACAGGATCCCCCCCTTCCAATGTGCCGGTCAGAGCATCCAGCATACCTGCCGTGATATAGGGCACGCCAGCCATCATGAAAATATTGCCATGGCGGATACCCGGCGCGCCTGAGAACCGGTTCGGTATCAATTCCGCCCCCTCCGGCACACGCGCCATGCGCAGGCGCATGTCATTCAGGCCTCCGCGCGTTTCATAATAGCTTTCCAGAATCGCGCGCGCCTGAGGATGCACAACGACCGCAACGCCCAGAGCCGCAGCAACCGCGTCGACGGTGATGTCATCATGCGTCGGCCCGATACCGCCCGTTGTGAACAGATAATCATTGCCCGATCGCAAGGCATTGACCGCGTCGACGATCGCGGCCTCCTGATCCGGGACGACGCGCACCTCACTAAGCCGAATGCCCTGTACGTTGAGCCAGCTCGCGATCTGCGCGATATTTTTATCCTGCGTTCTACCAGATAGAATCTCATCGCCGATGATGATGAGCGCGGCATTCCATATGCGTTTTGTCATGCCCGGTTCTCCCCTTGCGCCGCGTTTTTCTTTACGACCGCCAACAAGCGCGCGAACCGCTCTGGGGGCAATAGCTCAGACGGTTTATAGGTCGCCGCGAAATGGGGAATACCTTCCGGCAGAGCGACCCAAGGCATCTTGTCGGCGACGAATATGACCGCGTCCGGCGTCATCGATCCAGCGTCGTCCAGCGTCCCTACGCGCAGCGCAAGCCCACACTCGCCCAAACCGGGGTAATGACTCCACAGCGCTGTATCGCATGCAACGCAGCGGACAATGGCCTGCTCGCCTCCGCTGCCGGTCTTGACGACGGTCCTCGCGGTCTCTCCGGATAGCAGTACCAGCGCCTCTGTCTCATAAAATGCATTGACCGCAGAAGTTGCGCCCGTCTGGTTTTGACACAAGGTACAATGGCAGTTGTTCACGAAAATGGGCTCGCCCGTCATGCGATATCGTACCGCGCCGCAGGTACACCCGCCTTCTCTTGTCCCATCAGCCATAATATCTCCTCATGCATCCATGCGCACACCGGATCAAGCCCTCGCCATATGCACCCAACCCATATATAAGGCGATCATGACAGACTATATGACCATGACAGCCGATACTCCGCTCACACGGTCGGCCGCGATCAAGCTCTATGACGAAAGCGGCTTTGCCGGCATGCGCAAGGCGGGGCGACTGGCCGCTGACATACTGGACGCGCTGGCGCCCCATGTCGTGCCGGGCGTCACGACCGGCGAGCTCGATGATATCGTTCGACGTATGACAATAGACGGCGGTGGCGTTCCGGCTACTCTGGGCTATCGCGGCTACCAGCATAGCTGCTGCACATCGATCAACAACGTCATCTGCCACGGCATTCCCGGCGACAGGCAATTGAAAGACGGCGATATCGTCAATATCGATGTTACCCCGGTCATCGACGGGTGGCATGGCGACAGCAGCCGCATGTTCATCGCAGGCGAGGCCCCCATCAAGGCGCGGCGGCTGGTCGAGGTGACCTATGAATGCTTGATGCTCGGTATAGAACAGGCCAAGCCCGGCAACCATCTGGGCGACATCGGCCATGCGATACAGACGCATGCCGAAAAGCATCGCTATGGCGTCGTGCGCGACTTTTGCGGGCACGGCCTGGGGCGCGTGTTCCACGATGCGCCAGAAGTCGTGCATGTCGGCATGCCCGGAACCGGTCCCGAACTGAGACCGGGCATGTTCTTCACCATCGAACCGATGATCAACATCGGCAAACCGGGCATCCGCATGATGGAAGATGGCTGGACCGCCGTGACGCGCGACAGGACATTGTCAGCCCAGTTCGAGCACAGCATCGGCATTACCGAAACAGGCTGCGAAATCTTCACGAAGAGCGCGAAAGGCCTCGACTGCCCGCCCTACGCCTGAAGCGCGGAGCTGAGGGCGAAGGCAAGGTCGGGCGGCTAAACGCGCAGCCGTTCAGCCAGCGATTGCAACGTAATCTCGGGAATGACGTCGGTCGGGTTGTCCGAGCGCACGAGTTCGGCGAGCCATATGCTCCGCTGCCCCATTTCGTCGAGACGCTGCAAGTGCGTCATGCAACGGAGCATGATTTCCTCATCGAGACAGAGCTGGACGCCAATGTCTTCCATGTCTTCGCGCAACTGATCGAGCTCGGCCGCTATCTTGTTGCGCAGGGTCGACGAACAGACAGGCGGCGGTGGACCGCGGTCTGAAGGAGGGGGTGGCGTGTCAGGCTGCAAGGTCTTTCACCTCGCAGCGGGCAAGGATGGTCCTGGCCAGTTCAGGCAGGGGAAGCTGTGCCTCGATTGCGCCTTTAGCGATCGCCGCGGCAGACGCTTCAAACACCATCGCGCTGTCCCGGTCCTGACAAAGGGTAAGCCCGCCAAGCTGGCGGACAGCGCCGATACCGGCCGCACCATCGGTGCCGGCCCCCGACAATATCACGCCGACGGCCTTGTCGCGCGCAGCCTTCGCCACAGTCGTCAGCAGCAGGTCGGCTGACGGGCGGACGCCATTGACCGGGTCGCGGGCGACCAGACGCAGCGATCCCCCGGGCCAGCGGTCGAGAAGACCATGTTTATCGGGCGCGGCGAGCAGATAGACATTGCCGGGCTGGAGAGCCATTCCGTCCTGGGCCAGCTGGACATGGGGCGCGATCGCCGCGCCCAGACGAGCCGCGAACGGTTCGGCGAGGCCTTCTTCCAGCTGTTGCAGGACGATGGTGGGAGGGCAATCGGCCGGCCATGCGGACAGCAGCTCCGTGACGGCAGGACCGCCGCCGGTGGACGCCGAAATCGCGACGATCGAACCGTTCCATTTATAGGTTGGCACGGCTGCCTGTGCGACCGGAGCCGCCGCCCGCGCCGCTGCGGCAGCCGCAGCGGCGGCAACAGCTTCGGGATCATATTTCTTGACCTTGCTCTTCGCCGCAGTCGCGACCAGCTTACAAAGCTTTCCGGAAATGCTGGCAAATTCTTCAGGCGTCGCTTTTGTCGGCTTTGGGAAGCAATCCACCGCGCCGATTTCCAGCGCGCGCAACGTGACTTCCGCACCCTTCTGCGTCAATGTCGACAGCATGACAATCGGCATCGGCTTGCTGGTCATGACCTCTTCAAGAAATTCGATGCCGTTCATGCCCGGCATTTCAATGTCGAGCGTGACGACATCCGGCTTCATCTCCGCGATCATCGTGCGCGCTTCGTCGGCGCAGGCGGCCGCACCCACCACAACGAGGTCATCCGATTGCTCCAGCGCGCTGGAAAACAACGCGCGCATGGTGATCGAGTCGTCTACAACCAGAACCTTAATCGCAGCCATTATATTCAAACCCTTCCCGAACTCACTTCACGTTTATTGCAAGCCTTGTTGGCTTCAGGCTGCTTCCTGCAGATCGGCGTCGCTGGTCAGGCCCGGCAGATCCAAAATCATCACCATTCTGTCTTCCAGCGCGAGCAGCCCCTCCAGATAGGGGACCACCGCATCCGCCCCGGTCGAGGGCGGCGGCTGAATATCCTCATCCTGCGCCGTTACGATATCGCTGACGGCATCGACGATCAAACCCCGCAATTGCCCGGCGATCTGCGCGACAATGATGACATGGCGGTCCGTCGGAGAAACCGCATCCCAGCCGAGCCGAGCCGCCAGATCGATAACCGGCAGGACTGTGCCGCGCAGATTGACGACGCCGGCCACATAATGAGGCACGTGCGGCAGGCGCGTTGTCGGCGACCAAGCGCGAATTTCGCGAATGGCCATGATGTCGAGCCCGAAGCTCTGATTGCCAAGGTGGAAGGTGATCAGTTGTCGTGCCATCTTTCGTCTCCGGTCGCCCCTCTATAATTTGATCAATGCGTTACTTTGCGTAGTGCCGAATCCAGTTTCTCGGCATCGAATGGCTTCACGATCCATCCCGTCGCACCTGCCGAACGCGCGCGCGCCTTCTTCTCATCGGAGCTTTCGGTGGAAAGCACGAGGATAGGATGATCCCGAAACTGCGGCTGGCCGCGCAACGCTTCGATCAGGCCAAACCCGTCCATGCGCGGCATGTTGATGTCCGTCACGATCACGTCGACCGGGCTGTCATTGCCGGCGAGCCATTCGAGCGCCGCCACACCGTCCACGGCTTGCGACACATTATAGCCCCGGGACGTCAGCGCCGCCCGCAGCAGGGCACGCATACTGGCGCTGTCATCAACGGTTAGAACGTGGATATTCTCAGACATTGTACGCCTCTTGTTTTCCTAAAACAGTTCAACTTCACCATCCGCGCTGCGCGGACGTTTTACAGGAGCAAGTGCCGGGGCCGCGATGCGTTCAACAGTGCGGCACCGCGTGCGGCCCAGCACGGGATCGAAATCGACGCGGCGCGCCATGTCGCCGCCCGTCACCTGACGAACGACCGGAATTTTCTCTTCTGAAAGGAAGTGCATAGCGAAATTCGCATTGGCATCGCCGATACGTTCCATTCCCGCATACATGTTTGCGCCACCATAAATATGAGCCTTCATCCGTGACTTTACACTGCCACCTGTCATCATCTGGTTAATGAGCAGCTCCATCAGATAGACGCCGTAATTTTCGTCGGCGACCGCATTGCTGCCACGGTCCGGCTGGGCCAGCAAAAAATGGTTCATGCCCCCGATACGCGCCACCGGATCGTAGAGGCAGCAGGATATGCAGCTGCCCAGAACAGTGCTCAAAATCTCGGGCGCGCCTGTACCGACATAGACCTGCCCTTGCATCACGGTGATGCGCCTGGGCTTGCCTGCAGCTATTCCGGGATCGTACCGCATCGGCTACATCCTCACCGCAGACAAAGCGCGTTCAGCAATGCGCGGCAGGGGCAGGATTTTTTCCGCGGCCCCCATATCGGCTGCCGCCCGGGGCATTCCGTAAACGACGCAGGTCGCCTCGTCCTGTGCGATGGTGCGCGCACCGGCCTGCCGCATCATCAACAAGCCACGCGCACCGTCTTGCCCCATGCCGGTCAACAAGATACCGACGGCGGCAGGTCCAATCCGATGGGCGACCGATTCAAACAGCATGTCGATGCTGGGCCGATGCCCCGAAACCAGATCGCCTTCCATCATTTTTGCGGTGATCGTATCGACGCCGCCGATCACAGCATGTTTATCGTTGCCCGGTGCAAGATAGATGTTGCCCGGCTGCAAGAGCATGCCCGACTGGATCAGTTGAACCTTTGCCTTGCATTGCCGGTCCAGCCGTTCCGCCATGGCAGGCGCGAAAGCTGCGCTGATATGCTGCACGATGACGGTTGGCGGGCAATTCTCCGGAAAGGCGGGCAGGATGTTATGCAATGCCTCAACGCCACCCGTCGACGCACCGATCGCGATCAGCTTTGTCACCTGGTTGTTCGGCGAAGAGGCCGCTATCGTCTGCCGGGACACCGGGTCTCGCGGCGGCTGAGGAGACGCCCCACGCCAGACCTGAACCCTTGCCGCAGATCGCACCATGCGCGCCAGCGTTCCGCCGTCGCTGTCGAGCAAGGAGTGGATGGAGCCATCCGGTTTCGCGTAACAGTCCACCGCGCCCAGTTCGAGCGCGCGCACGGTAGTATCGCATCCCTTCTGCGTTATTCCGGAAACAATCACGACAGGCATGGGCCGCAAGCTCATGATCTTTTCGAGGAAATCCAAGCCGTTCATGCCGGGCATTTCGATATCGAGCGTGACGACGTCCGGGTTCAGCTGACGGATCATAACCCGCGCCTCCCGTGCATCGGCGGCGACGCCGATCACCTCAATATCCGGTTCGTTGCCAAGCATGCGCGACAGGATCGCGCGCATGGTGGCGGAATCATCGACTATCAGAACCCGTGTTCTCACATTCGACCTTTCTGATAGATGGTGCCGCCGACCGAAGAGAGCGCAGCGCACGCCGGGCCCGTCACCCGCTCGCTATGACCAATGTAGAGATGAGCGCCCGACGTCATCTGATCAGCAAACCGCGCGACCAGCGTCTCCTTGGTCGGCTGATCGAAATAGATCATGACATTTCGGCAAAATATGACGTCAAACGGACGCGACAGCGGCCAGGGGCCCAGCAGGTTCAGACGCTTCACATGAACGATCGAGGTCAATTCAGGGGCGATCTGCGCCGTGCCATCCTGTTGGCTAACCCATGCCCGCACCAGACTTTCCGGCACATCCTTGAGGCTTTCGGCGGGATAGCAGGCTGCTTTCGCGCCTGCGACCGCATGGTCCGCCAGGTCGGTCGCGAGGATCGCTACATTCCCATTGAGAAAGGATTGTGCCTCGGACCTGTCGGGGCCCAGCAATGTCATTGCCAACGAATAAAGTTCCTCGCCCGTCGAACAGCCGGCCGACCATATCCGCACCGGCGCGCCTGCGTGAACGCGCTTCAAAAGCGCAGGACGAACCACCTTGGCCAAATGGTCAAAATGATGAGCTTCGCGATAAAAGAATGTGTGATTGGTCGTCAGCGCATTGACCATCTTGCGCCGTTCACCCTGATCTTGCCGAACAAAGTCGAGATAGCGAGCAAAGGTCTGCTTGCCACTCGCGCGGACGAGCGGCACGAGGCGCGAATACACCAGCGTCGCCTTTCCGGGCGGCAAAACGATGCCGGCGAGCGCATAAACAAGATCGCTCACAGCTTCGAAATCGTTGCGCGAATAAACCTGTGCGCTGATACCCGGGAACGGTGTAAATGCCTCTTGAGGCTCCGCCGCAAACTGGTTCATGCTGCCGCCAATACAGATCCGTGATGGGCGAATTTGTCGGCCACCAGCGCATCGACATCGAGGATCAGCGCCACCTTGCCATCACCCAATATGGTTGCGCCTGCAACGCCGGTCACGGGCTGATAATGCGCCTCCAGGCTTTTGATCACAAACTGCCGCTGGTCGACGATGCTGTCGACCATCAATACGGCCTGCCCATGACCTTCCGTTTCGACGACGATCAGGACGGATTCATGAGGCGTTTGCGCCCCGCCCAGTGCGCCCACCGATTGATCGAGGCGCACTATGGGCAGGAATTTGCCGCGGCTGTTCAATACCATCAGATCCTTGCCGATATATTCGACCTCGGCCTCTTCGGGACGCAGGCTTTCGAGGATGTGGGTGAGCGGGATGACCACCGTCTGATCGCCGACATTGACGATCATTCCATCTGCGATTGCGAGCGTCAGCGGTAAAGCCAGCGTGAATGTGCACCCTTCGCCAGGCCGCGATTCAATCGAAATGCGACCGCCCAGGTCCTTCACATTCTGACGGACGACGTCCATGCCGACCCCGCGGCCCGAGATGTTCGACACCTTTTCGGCGGTGGAAAATCCGGGAGCGAAAATCAGATTGTCGATTTCTTCGTTGGACAGCTGCGCCCCGGCGGCGACAAGCCCCTTGTCCACCGCCTTTTTGAAGACGACATCACGGTTGATGCCTGCGCCATCATCGGTCAGCGAGATGACGATCCGTCCGCTGCGCTGCTCGGCGGAAAGGTGCAATTTGCCCTCGGCCGGTTTACCGTTGGCCAGCCGTACATCGGGCTTTTCGATGCCGTGGTCGACCGCATTGCGGATAAGGTGCGTCAGCGGCTCTCCGAGGCGCTCGACCACCGTCTTGTCAAGCTCAGTCCCCTCACCGCTCATCGTCAGCGCGACACGTTTGCCGGTGTCCGCCTCAAGCTCGCGCACGATACGCGGCACACGCGAGAAAACCGAGCCGATGGGCTGCGCACGGATCGACATCGTGCTTTCCTGAATATCGCGGGTCAGATGGTCGAGCATCGCCATCTCATCGATAGCGCTCAGGCCATGCTCGCCGAGGCGCTGGGCCATCATCGCCTGCGCGATGACCAGCTCGCCAACCGTGTCGATCAGCTTGTCGAGTTTGAGCAGGTCAACGCGGACCGTCTGACCGATCGAACTGGCAGCGCGGGTCTGCGCCGGAGCGACAGGCGCATCGTCGGCTTTATCCTGTTTCTGTTCGGCGTCACTGTTCGCCTGCGGTTGAGCGACGGCAACCGTATGCGCCGGCTGTTCAACCTGCACCTTGGCAGAGGCTGGACCCTGGGCAGCAATCTCCGGCAGGGCGACGGCCACTACCTCACTTGACGGCGCTGCGGCCAGCGGTTCAATCCTGAGATCGCAATCGTCGCCGATGAAATCAAAGATTTCCTCGATCGCGCTGCGCGACACAGAGTGCGGCACATGAAATACCCATGCGAGATAGGCCTTCTCGCAATCGAATTCCTCAAGCGCAGGCAGTTGCGTTGCATCGACCGACAGGCATACACCGCCCAGCTCGTCGATTTCGCGCAGCATCAACAGCGGTTCGCTGCCGTTGGCCATAGCGCCATCGAGAAAGCGCACGGATACGCGCCAGCCATGGTGCTGACCGCCCGATTGCGTGGCCGCGCTCATTATTGTTTGCGGCTCGTCGTTCCGCTCGTCCGGAGCCCCCTCCATGTTCCGCTCAACCTCTGCGGCTGCGGCTTCCATGGCGGCGGTTTCTTCCTCGCTGACGGAAAGATCGCCCATCAGATCGTCGAGATCGAAATCGAGCCCGAGCGCATCGACCGGTTCGTCGGTCGCGTCTTCGGCAATTGCCTGCGCGCCGCTCGCGCTGTCGCCCTCAATGGCCTGCCCGGCCGCCGCACGTTCGGAAGCCTCTTCCAGCTGTTTGCTGACGGTTGCGTCATCGGGCGTGTCGCCCTCTCCACGCACAGCGGCAACATGATCGGTCAGCACATCGAACGCGCGCAGCAACAGCGTGTTGAGCGCATCGCTCAATGCCAGATCGCCATCACGCACATAGGAAAGCAGCGTTTCGAACTTGTGCGTGAACGCCTGCAAAATGGTGAAGCTGAACGCGCCCGCGCCGCCCTTGATCGAATGGACTGCGCGAAAGATGCTATTGACGGTTTCGGCGTCGGCCGTGCCCGACCGGCAGGCGAGCAAGCCTGCTTCGGCCAGTGCAAGCGCCTCCTCGCACTCCAGAAAGAAGATATTCTGAATTTCTTCGTTAGTCATTGGTGCTGCCTGCCCATTTGAATATGTCCGCGAGACCTGCGATCTGAGCGGCTGCGTTCATCGCAATCGATGCCTGAACAGTCAGGGCTACGCCCCGCGCGGCCGCCGTCTGCTGAGTGCTGAGCATCAGCTGAAGTCCGGCCTGGCCAATGCGCGACACATCGCGCGCCTCGATCGTCACCGGGCCACCTTGCGCAAGCGCCTGATGGAGCGAAGGTAGAAGCGATCCAGCCGTGGCCCGGTCGATCACCGGCGGAAATGTTATCGTCGTCATGCCTGTCTTGTCCCCAAACCCGGCCTTCAGAATTCAGACCAGTCGTCCTCATCCATGTTCAATGCGAGATTGCCGCTGACCGCGCCTGCAGGCCGGGCCGCAACGGCTTCCACTTTCCCGAGGCTTTTCACCTCAGTCGGCCGGGAACCCGCGCTGGAGCCGCTTTGGAACGTGAATCCTGTCACGAGCTTGGCCAGTTCGTCCGCCTCGTTGGCAAGACTGCGCGCGGCGGCGGTGGACTGTTCGACCATCGCCGCATTCTGCTGAGTCATCTTGTCCATCTCGCCTACCGCGGAATTGACCTGCTGAACGCCCGTCGCCTGGGTTTCGGTAGACTCCGATATCGAGGAGATGAGCGCGCTGATCTCGCCAACGCGCGACACGATACGGGTGAGCATCGACCCGGTCTCACCGACCAGCGTGACACCCTCCTCGACCTGCTGACCGCTTGTCATGATCAGCGCCTTGATGTCCTTGGCCGCTTCGGCGCTCCGCTGCGCAAGCGCACGGACTTCATTGGCGACGACGGCAAAGCCTTTGCCCGCATCCCCCGCTCGCGCCGCTTCCACGCCAGCGTTCAGCGCCAGCAAGTTGGTCTGAAATGCGATTCCGTCAATAACGTTGATAATCTGTGTGATTTCCTGGGCAGATTTCTCAATCGCGCCCATCGCGTCAACAGCATGTTCGACCACACGTCCTCCTTCGCTCGCTTCGCGATGGGCGTCGCCAATCGCAGCGGTGACCTGCGCCGCGCTTGCCGCCGTGCCCTTCACCATGTCCGTAATTTCATTCATTGCGTTGGCGGATTCCTCAAGCGAGGCTGCCTGCTCCTCTGTCCGCTGCGACAGGTCCTGCGTGGCAACGCGTATTTCCGAAGCGCCTGCATGGATGCTTTGCGATGATCGCGTGACCGAGCCCAGCGTTTCGGAAAGGCTGTCCATCGTCCGGTTGAAGTCGTGCTGGAGCTTTTTATATTCCGGCGGGAACTCTTCCGTCAGACGGAAATACAATTTGCCGTCGGCAAGCCGGGCGAGCCCGTCGCCAAGCGCCTCGACAATATGTTTCTGGCTTTCTGCCGATTGCTGAAAGGTCCGGTCCTGCTCATTCAGCATCGTCATCGCAACGATCAACCGACCGACGCAGTCCACATGATCCTGGTGGTTGATCGGGCTGTCGACATCGCCTGCCGCCATGGCCTCCACGCGCTCGACCGTTTCGACATAGGGCAGACAGATCAGCCTGCCGGCGATGGCTATGGTCAGCACACTGCCCGCCAGAGCGACTGCGGCGGCGGCAATGCCGACGGCGATGGAACCTTGCGCGGCCATGGCGGCCCCCGCGAGGCCCAGGACGCCCCACAATGCCTGTACAGCCAACAATGCTTTGAATTTGACGCAGATCGGCGCTTGCTTCTTGAACCAACGGATCATTTCCACGCTCCCCAAAGAAGGGTTAGTCGGCCTCTGCCCCCGAAACCGCGTTAACTCTGATATCGTTAGAAGAAATTGGTTAACGATGCGTGTCCGGATTCAGCTTCTCACAACCTAGGGTCAGGACCCATTAATTGCTGGGATCGAGGTGTGCCGTTGCGGGATGAGATGCGAGAAGAGCCGCGAAAAGCGGGGCCTAAGCCCCGGTTGAGCGGTTCGACGACGCAGATCGCCCGCAACGGAACATCCGAAGGACTTGGGGCAAAAGGGGGCAGAACTTTGTCGCTCTCTCGTCAAATAGCACCACTATTCTCCTCGTTCGCTTCGCGTTCTGCCCCCTTTTGTCCCAAGCCTCGACCCTGAAATTAATGAGTCCTGACCCTAGAACGGGTGCAAGATCCGATCCTTTAGGGATTTTTGTGGTAAATAATTCCTTTGCGCAGGATGCTGGCACTGTGGATGTATATCGCCCGATCATCCATCGGCACGAACATCAGAGCGGCGTACGAAAGAGCGGATTGCCCGGCTACAATATGGCCTCTGGCGGATCATCAGACACCGCCGGACCTGAGGTACGCTTGAACAGAAAACAGAATGGAATGGCGCAAATGCAGGTTATCAACATGAAATAGAAGGCGTTGAGAAAACCGATCATGGTCGCCTGGCGCATGACTTCCGCATTCATGATAGTCAGAGCCATATCGGTGAAATTGCCCGGCAGGCCGAGCTGCGTCGGGTCGATGCCCAGCTTGTCGGCCGTCATATGCTCCGTCAGATCGGCATGGCTGACGGTAGTGGAGCGCGTAAATAATGTCACGACGACCGAAATGCCTATGGAAGAGCCGATCGACCGCGTCAGATTGATCAGGCTTGCCGCATTGGTCCGCTCATGGGCAGGCAAAGTCGCATAGCCGACAGTGGAGATCGGAACGAACATCATGCCCATCCCGGCGCCTTGCATCAGGCCGTTCATCGCGATCACAGTCCAAGGCATATCAAGGCTCCATTGCGTCATTTCCCAAAAGGAAAATGCCGCAATGGCAAGGCCGGTAATGACGAGCACGCGAGAATCGACATGACTAATCAATTTCCCCGTAATGCCCATCATCACCAGCACGCCTATGCCACGCGATGACAAGAGCATGCCGGATGTCATGACAGGATAACCAAACAGATTTTCGAGCATCAGGGGCAAAAGGGCCATGGCGGTGGTCATCAGGAAGCCCACCATACTCATCAACAGGGCACTGATGACGAGATTGGAATCGCTGAGCAATTCTTTTGAGAAGATTGGATGTTTACCGGTTAGCAGGTGAATAACGAACATCCAGAATGCTGACGCGGCAAGCCCTGCCTCCAGCCAGATTTCAATACTGTTGAACCAGTCGGCACGTTCGCCGCGATCCAGCATCAGTTGCAGCGCCGTCAAAGCGACGGCAAGCAGGATGAAGCCGGTATAGTCAAAAGGCTTGGTCGGTCGCTTCACATCCTCAAGCAGCAGCCACAGGCCGGCGAACGCCAGCGCGCCGACGGGAATATTGACGAAAAACACCCAGCGCCAATCAAGATTGTCCGTCAGCCAGCCACCCAGAACCGGCCCCAGGATCGGCCCGATAACAATACCCATGCCGAACACGGCCATCGCCTGGCCCCGCTTTTCCGGCGGCGTGGTATCCACGAGAACGGCCTGCGCCAACGGCGACAGAAAGGCGCCCGACAGCCCCTGCAAAAGGCGAAACAACACCATTTCCTCTATGTTCGCTGCGACACCGCACAACATCGACGCGATCATGAACCCGCCGACCGACCACAGGTAAAGCGTGCGCCTGCCGATCTTATCCGAAAGCCAACCAGTCAGGGGGATGGCGACGGCCGCCGCGACGATATAGCTGGTCAACACCCAACTGATATTGTCCTGCGTTGCCCCCAAAGCGGCCTGCATATGAGGCAGGGCGACATTGGCAATCGTCATGTCCAGCACCTGCATGAAGGTGGCCAGCATGACCACACTCTTCAACAACAGCGCATTTTTGGGAACCTTGAAACTCTGGCTGGAAGGCTGAGTGGCTCTAGTCGCCGACATATACCGTAACTTCGCTGCTCAGGCCTGCAATCATCTGGCGCGGTGAGGCCTGATCGATGGCGATGCGCACCGGTACGCGTTGCGTCACCTTCACCCAGTTTCCGTTCGCATTCTGCGCTGGCAATATCGAAAATTCCGAACCGGTGCCTCCACCGATGCTGGCGACATGGCCGTCCAGCTCCACCCCGCTATAGGCATCCAGCTTTACCTTGGCTTTCTGGCCGGGATGAATATCGTCGAGCTGTGTTTCCTTGAAGTTCGCCTCAACCCAGCTCTTGTCATTGGCCACAATGCTGACTGCAGGCAAACCTGTGACAAGCATTTGGCCAACTTGCAGACGGTCGGTTTCACTGACCCGGCCCGCAACAGGCGCGCGCACTTCCGTACGCTCAAGATCGAGCAGCGCTTTTGCACGTGCTGCGCGCGCCGCGGCCAGACGGGGATTCACCCCGGGAACCTGCCCACCCGTGGCGAGGGCACTGCGCGCTTCATCAGCATCGGCTTGCGCATTACGCAGGCTCGCGCGTGCCACATCCAGTGCGTGCTGCGCCTCGTCAAGACGCGCCTTGGTGGTGAACCCCTTGTCAGATAGTTGACGCTGACGCTGATATTCGGACGATGCGAACGCAATGTCCGTTTTGGCCTTCGCGATATCGACCGTCGTACTGCTGTATTTGGATTTGAGCTCGCCCAGATTAACCTGCGCTTCGGCGATTTGCGCATCAGCCTGCGCGAGCGCAACCCGGTAAGGTTCGGGGTCAACGCGGAACAACAGGTCTCCCGCCTTGACCTGCTGGTTTTCCTTGACAGCGACCTCTATGATGCGGCCCGACACGTCGGAGCTGACAGACACTATGTCCTGGCGAACATAGGCATTGTCGGTGCTGACCGTTCCGCGCGTGAGGAACCAATAGCCCGTACCGGCAATGGCAAGGGCCAGCGGGAAAGAAAGCATCAGAATATGACGGGTGCGCTTGCTCATTCCGCCCTTTTCCTCGCTCGTGTCGCCGACAGTTTCGCCGGTTGCAGCGTCGGGGCCAGATATCGCGATGCCGTTCTTGGGATCAATCATGGGGTCTGCTTCAGCCATTTTGAATTTTCTCCACCGCCGTCTGCGGCTCCATAAGAGACGCGTTATCGCGTATAATATTCAGCAACCGCGTGAGCTCCTGTATTTCCGCCTCGTTCAGGCCCTCCGTCGCTGCCTTGATGACATCTCCGCCAACCTCATGGAGTTCGGCCAGAACGGGTTCCGCCGCCTTGCATAAGAAAAGCTGCCAAACACGACGATCATTGGGGTCGCGACGCCGCTCTGCCATGCCTGCCTGTTCAAGCCTGTCGACCATTCGGCACGCCGTAATGGGCTCCACCTCCAGCCGTTCGGCCAACGCGCCCTGATTGATCCCCGGACTATGCTTAAGGATCAGCAGCGCCCTCCATTGGGCGCCGGTCGACCCCGATTGACGGGCAATATCGTCAAAGCGCTTGCGTAGAAGTCGCGCGACATCAGTGCAAAGAAAGGCGACATTATTTTCCATATCGTGCATATAATAACTATACTTATTATGTGCAAGATATTTGTGCGACGCAGCAATCGACCGCGCCAGCCTCGCTATTGAGAAACACCCATTTTCAAATATTTGAGCAAAGCGGAAGTCTATTCCGCAACCGTGATCCTGCGCGCAAGGCTATCAGAGTCCGACCCATCATCCGACCGCGACAGCGCGCTTACAAAATGGTCGAGCCACCATCCGACATCCTCTCTCTCAACCACATCCATCATGCGCCGCCACCGCTCTATGCGTTCTTCGAGAGACATAGAGAGCGCCCGCGCGATGGCATCGGCCACGTCTTCGGGACTGTGAGGATTGACCAGCAGCGCATCGACCAGTTGCCGCGCTGCTCCCGCAAAGGAAGACAAGATCAACACGCCCGGATCATCGGGATCCTGTGCAGCGACATATTCCTTCGCGACGAGATTCATCCCGTCGCGAAGCGGAGTGACCAGACATATCCGGGCCGCTTGGTACATGCCTGCAAGCTGCTTTCTGGAATAGCCCTTGTTGACGTACCTTATGGGCACCCACTCGGCGCTGGCGAATTCACCGTTGATACGGCCAGACAGCTCATCAAGTTCGCTGCGAATTTCCTGATAGCTTTTGACATCCCCGCGCGAGGGCGGCGCGATCTGCAGCAGGAATATTTTTTCGAGCATATCGGGATGGCCCGAAAGGAAGCGCTCATATCCCAGAAACCGTTCCTGCAACCCCTTCGAATAATCCAGCCGGTCAACACCGAGCATGATCGCCCGGTCCTCTGCACTGCGCAGCAGCTTGTCCTTGGTTTCGCAGGCTTCGGGATCGGTCGCGGCGATGGAGCGAAACACGGCGGTATCAATGCCTATGGGGCAGGCAAGCGCCTGCAACCGCTTGCCGTCATAAATGACGACGCCGTCGTCGCGCACCTCGGCACCAAGCTGATGTTGTGAATAGTGGAAGAAGGAATCCAGCCATTCCTGCGTTTGGAAACCGACGACATTGTAAGAGAACAGCGCCTCCACCAGTTCGCGGTGATGCGGCAGAGAGAGGAGAAGACGCGTCGGCGGCCAGGGAATGTGGAGAAAAAAGCCAAGCCGATTCTGTACTCCGTTGGCCCGCAGTTCCCGGCCCAGAGGGAAGAGGTGATAGTCATGCACCCAGATGAGATCGTCAGCCTCGATCAGCGGTTTCAGCGTCTCTGCAAAGCGTTGATTGACCCGCTGATATCCGCCCTCGAACCCGCGCTCAAACTCCGCAAGGTCGATGCGGTCGTGGAAGAGCGGCCACAGCGTCCGGTTGGCGTAGCCGTTATAATATTCCTCCATGTCCTGCGTTTCGAGGTCGATCGTCGCCGTCGTCACGCCGTCCATCGTCTGAAAATTGATCGCCCCGCTATATTTCGCCGTTTCCTCGCCGGACCAGCCGAACCACAGGCCATTGCTTTCGCGGAGCGCAGCGGAGAGCGCCACGGCGAGGCCTCCCTGATTGGCGGCGCCTTCCTTCAATGGCGGCTGGACCCGGTTCGAAACGACGATCAGGCGGTTCATCTGGCCATACTCCAGGGCTCACTCAGCAACACGGCACAATTGACAAAACCAACCAACGAATAAGTCTGCGGATAGTTACCCCATAATTCGCCAGTGTGCGGGTCGATGTCCTCCGACAATAGTCCGGCAGGCGTGCGACGCGACAGCATCTCCTCGAACAACTTCCGCGCCTCATTGATCTGCCCGGTGGCGTGCAGCGCCTCGATCAGCCAGAAGGTGCACACGTTGAACGCGGTTTCCGGCAGACCGAAATCATCTTCGGTCGCATAGCGCAACATATGGCTGCCACGCCGAAGCCCTTCCTCCACCGCCTTGAGCGTGCTGCGGAAGCGCGGATCGTCGGGCGGCAGGAAACGCAGGTCGAGGAGTTGGATCAGGCTGGCGTCGAGATCATCGCCGCTGAAGGTGGCGGAGATGCGCTGGGTCTCCTCACGCCAGGCTTCCTGCTCGATGACTTGCTTGATCTTGCCCGCGCGCTCGCCCCAGAATGCGGAGCGGTCGGCAAGGCCAAGCCTGCCTGCGATGCTGGCAAGCCTGTCGCAAGCCGCCCAGCACATGGCGACCGAATAAGTGTGCACCGAACTTCGTGTCCGCAACTCCCATAGCCCGGCATCGGGCTTGTCATGCATCGCCCATGCGCGCTCACCAATGGGCTCGAGCGCGTGGAAATCCTCGACCCCGCCAGTACGGAATAGCCGCTGATCGAAAAAGGCCTGCGCGTTGGACAGGATGATCTGGCCATAGGCGTCATGCTGAATCTGTTCAGCGGCCTGATTGCCGACGCGCACGGGGCCCATGCCGCGATAGCCCGAAAGGCCATGCGAGATCCATTCGGGCAGCTGCGTTTCGCCACCGACGCCATAGAGCGGCTGAATATGGCCGCCCTTTGAGCTGTCCACGATGTTGCGCAGATAGGCGAGATAGCCTTCCAGCACATCGAGCGCGCCAAGCCGGTTCAGCGCCTGCACCGTGTAATAGGCGTCCCGTATCCAGCAATAACGATAATCCCAGTTCCGCTGCGACCCTTCATGCTCCGGCACCGAAGTCGTAAGCGCTGCAACGATCGCACCCGTTTCCTCATGCTGGCACAGTTTGAGCGTGATCGCGCATCGGATGACCGCGTCCTGCCATTCAAGCGGCGTCGCAAGCCCGCGCACCCAGTGGCGCCACTCGCTGACGGTGCGGTCCAGCATCGTTTCAATGACCGTTCGCGGATCGCCGTGAAAGCTCTCGTCAGGGCCAAGGAAGAAATAGAGCGGGTTTTCGACCCGGAACATATGCTCGTCCTCGACCCAGCCGACCGGCGCGGTCGTCGTCAGGCGCAGGACCACTTCGCTGGTGATATAGCGGATATGGTTGGAGCCGCGCGTGCGGGGTGCATCCTCGCTGCCCCAGTGTCGCGAGGGACGCAGCCGCACGCGAATGCGCGGCGAACCTTCCAACGGACGCACGATGCGCGCGAAAGCGACCGGGCGATACATGCGCCCCTCTCCGCGATAGCGCGGGCAGAAATCGATCACCTCGATCGCATTGCCCTCCGCATCCCGGTGCTCGGTCACGAGCACGGGCGTATTACGGCGATAATATTGCTTGGTTTCGACACAATGTTCGAGGTCGATTTCCCAGAAGCCGCGCGCGCCGTCGGCAGACCGTGGTGCGGCATCGAGCAGCGAGGAGAATACCGGCTCGCCATCGACGCGGGGCACGCAGCCCCACACGAACCGGCCCGCGCGATCGACCAGCGCCGATACCTGGCAATTACCGATGGGCCAGAGATCGAGCGTAGCTGTCATAGGGCAAACTCCTGTAACCAGTCCCGCACCGCTGCGGGGTTGGGAAGATGATAATGCGCCGCGCTGTGCCGCGGCTCGCCAACCAGAACACCGAAACCGCCGAGATCGTTCACGACGTCGAACCCGGCCTCGTCAGTTATATCGTCGCCCGCGAAAATCGGCAGGCTGCCTGTTAGAATCTCGAGCTGCATCAACTGGGCGATAGCCGTGCCCTTGTCGTGCCCGTCGGGGCGCAGTTCAACCATCATATTGCCTTCCTGAAGAAAGAGGCCGAGATCAGCGGCCAGCTGCGTTGCAAACGTGGATGCGGCGGAGCCGAACTCGGGCGCGAGGCGATAATGCAGAGCCACGCCGAGGCTCTTGTCCTCCAGCAAGACATTTTCGTGACGCTCGGCGAAATTCCGCATCGCGTCGAGCGCCTGCTCCAGCTGCTTGGGGCGGTCGGGGCGGACCGTCTGTCCGGCGATCCGGGTTTCGCCGCCATGGCTGCCGGACAGAACCAATGTCTGTCCGGTCGGGCCCAATATCGCGTCGAGTTGTGCAATCGAGCGACCGCTGACAATAGCCAGCCGGCCCTCCAGCCGCATGTGCAGCACAGTGAGCAGCGACCGCAGCGCATCATCGGCGATCACCGCATCCGGCCGGTCGATCAACTCCAGCAAGGTGCCGTCCAGATCGAGAAACAGGCTCTTGCCACTGTCCAGCCGAGGGGGCGGAGCAGCACGCAATGATGGTGTTTCCGGGACCGGGATGATCGTCCTCCTTGCGCTCGCAACCCTGTACAATTGCGCCATCGAAAAGCGCCGAGACGCGCCAGTATTTCGCAACTGCACATAATCGCTATACCGCCCGGAACCATGAAGCAAGAGCGCGAGTTGCGTAAAAGCGCTATCACTGACCCGAATTGACCACTACATCTACGCCCCTATGAATGAGCCTCCCGTCACAGCCGCCACCAACTTCGCGCGCGATCATTGGATGCGCGGGCCGATCTACCAATGGTGGCACAATAATGTCGTCGAAACGGTGGACCACGCCCATGTGGTCAAGAAGGTTTTCTCCGACCTTGGATGGACGCCCCGGTTCCTGTTTCTGACCCTGATGTCGGCGGGCATCGCCGTGCTGGGCCTGCTGCTGTCATCGCCCGCAGTCGTTATCGGCGCGATGCTGCTATCACCGCTGATGACGCCGATCATCGGGCTGGGCTTCAGCCTCGCGCTGTTCGATTATGAGGAAATGCGCCGCGCACTTGTAACGATGGCGGCGGGCGCAGGCGCGGCGATATTATTCACGGCGATCATCGTCGCGCTGTCGCCTCTGCAAGACCCGACCAGCGAGATCATATCGCGCACGCGGCCCAATCTGTTCGATCTGGGCGTCGCGCTGTTCGCCGCGCTCGCCGGGTCGTTCGCGATCATTCGCGGGCGCGGCGAAACGATCGTCGGGGTAGCCATCGCCACCGCCCTGATGCCGCCGCTCGCGGTTGTCGGCTATGGGCTGGCAACGTGGAACTGGCCCGTGCTGGGCGGCGCATTCGCCCTGTTTTTCACCAACTTCGTGACGATAGCCTTGTCCGCCACGGTCATGGCGCGCTTCTACGGGTTCGGCTATTCATTGAGCGCGCAACAAAGCTGGACCCAGACTTGGCTGTTGCTTGCCGTGTTCATCGTCATGGCCTTGCCGCTCGGCTTTTCGCTCAAGCAAATCGCGACCGAAGCGCTGACGATCAATCAGGCGCGCTCGGTTCTGTCCAAGCGCTTCGGTCAATCCTCCCGCGTGACGCAGCTCGACATCGATTTCGATTCCGACCCCATCACCGTCCGCTCCGTCGTCATCGCGCCGCGCGACCAGTTGCAAAAGGTGGCGGACGTGCAGGCGGAACTTTCGCGCAGCCTGAATGAACCGATCCGATTGCAGCTCGATCAGGTGATGCTGGAGGCAGGCGCAGGCGCACTGGAGGCACAGCGCGAACAATTGCGCCGGGCGAGCGAAGCGGCGAACCGTCAGAACATGGCGATCAACGCGCTGACCATCAGCATCGCGCTGGCCGCGGGGATCGAGCCGCAGCGCGTGACGATCGATCGCGAGCATCGCCGCGCGACTGCGAATGCCGCACCATTGCCAGGCGCGGCGCTGTCGACCTATCGCGCGCTGGAGGAACGGATCGCGGCTGAGAATGACGGATGGGAGATCAGGATCATTCCTCCGCCGGGCGAGCCGCCCGCCATTCGCTTTGCCGGTGACGGCGACACGCTTGCAGGCTCCGTGGAGCAAGCGGTGCTGACGTCGGCCTGGGCGGCAGAGCGCTGGAACATCCGGGAACTGGCCGTGCCGGGCTTGCCGGAAAATATTCCCGACGCGCCCGACCTTGCGCAGCGGCGCGCGCTGGCCATCGCCGCCGTTCTACGCGAGCAGGGCCTAACGCCCATCCCCGCGCCGCCATCTCCACGCGGGCAAAGCTTCCGGCTTGAACGTCCGGAAGAAAACTAGCACAGCGGGCCTGCAATGACGCAGCGTGACGAACGGCACATGGATTGATGAACATTTTCGGTTTCAGCATTGAACCCGCATTGATGAGCGCGCTCATTCTGGGCGGATCGCTGATCCTGTTCGTCAGCGAGCGGGTACGGCATGATCTGGTCGCAATGATTGCGCTGTTCGCGTGCATACTGGCCGGTCTCGTCACGCCTGCCAATGCCTTTACCGGATTTGCCGACCCGGCGGTGCTCGCGGTCGCGGCGATATTGGTGGTGGGGCGCGCGGTCGAACTCTCCGGCGCGGCGTCGGCCATCGCACGTGTCGCCATCCCCGCCAGTACGGGGTTCGGGCGGCGGCTGATGGCGCTGCTCGCCGTCGCGATGCTGTTGTCTGCGTTCATGAACAATATCGCCGCGCTGGTCATTACGATGCCGGTGGCCATCGAAATCGCGCGCGAAGCCAAGCGCCCGCCCGGCGCGACGCTGATGCCGCTCGCCTTCGCGAGCATTTTGGGCGGCATGACGACGTTGATCGGCACACCCGCCAACCTGATTCTCTCCTCAGTGCGTCGGACCGAACTGGGCGAGCCGTTCGGATTTTTCACAATGACGCCAGTCGGCGTCGCGGTTGCACTGCTGGGCTTGGCCTATCTGTCGATCATCGGATGGCGCCTTCTGCCCGTGCGCGAAAAGCCGGAGCAAACGAAGAAGGCGCCATGGCGTGTCTTTGAACTGGTCGTGCCGGAAACCGACATGGCCCTTTCCGCCATCCGTGAAAATCTGCGCAGTTCGGCGGCGCGTCTTGTGGCCGCATTCCGCTTTGGCGACCGACTCGCATTGGGGCGGGATTTCCGGTTCAAGGCGGGCGACCGGCTGCTGATCCTGACGCGCAACGACAATGGCAGCGTTGCCGAAAAGGCCGAACTGGTCGAGCCTGAACGGTCCAATGATGCACCCGATAGCGTCACCGCGCGAGTCGTGGTCGGCCATGGCTCCTATTTGACGGGAAGCGGCTATCACGAGTTGCGCACGCGCAGCGATAATGAGCTGCGTGTTGTCGCGGTCGGACCTCGTGCTGCCCGAGAAAAACTGCCGCTCGCCCGGTTGCGGGTGCGCCCGGGCGATCAGCTTTATGTGCGCGGCCCACAGAGCGAGCTGGCAGGCTATCTCGCCAGTGCGCGCCTGCTGGAAATCGACCGGTTCGACCCGGTGCCCGTGCGCGCCAGCCGGTCCGTCTTCATCATCGGCATTTTTGCTCTGGCAATCCTCGCGATCGTCGTCGCCGGGGTGTCTCCCGCCATCGCGTTCATCGCCGCAGCCGCCGTGCTTGCGGCTTCGCGCCTGATCCCGAGCGACGATATCTACCGGTCAATCGACTGGAGCGTCATCATCCTGCTGGGCGCGATGATCCCGGTCGGTCAGAGCTTCGAACAGAGCGGGGCAGCCGACATCGCGGCGCAATGGCTGAGCCACGCATT
>CAYGOH010000005.1:22934-35771 GCA_964351385.1 uncultured Sphingobium sp.
TCAAAGCCTGTTTGTGGCACTCGCGGCCATTTGCGGAGTGACGCTGCTGCTCTCGATTTTCCTCAACAATGTCGCGACCGCCGTCATCATGGGGCCGCTGGCCATCGATGCGGCGCATCTGCTCGGGGTCAATCCCGATGCCGCGCTGCTCGCGGTGCTGATCGGCGCGTCCTCGGATTTCCTGACACCGATAGGGCACCAGAATAATTTGCTGGTGATGGGGCCCGGCGGATACCGCTTCACCGACTATGTGCGGATGGGCGGGCTGCTTGTGGTCATCGTGATACTGACGGCTGCCTTCGTGCTGTCGAGCTATTATCATTGACGACCCCGCTCAGCCATTTTCAAGTGCGACAGGCGGTCCTATAATCGCATGATGCTGATCGCCCTGATATTCATCGCCACCGTCGCCGGTATGGAAGGTTTCGCCTATGCGATGCACCGCTGGGTGATGCATGGCCCCGGCTGGTTTCTGCATGCCAGCCATCACCGACCGCGCACCGGCATGTGGGAATGGAACGACCTTTATTTCGTGATCTTCGCCCTGCCCTCCATCCTGCTGTTGCTGGGCGGGGTGCAATTGGGCTGGGGCGACTGGGCAACGGCAATGGGCGCGGGGATAGCCGCCTACGGCGCGATCTATCTGATCTTTCACGACATCCTCGTCCATCAGAGACTGTCGCACCGTTATGTGCCGCGCGGCACCTATATGAAGCGTATCATGCAGGCGCACCGCATCCATCATGCGGTGGAAACGAAGCATGGCGCGGTCAGCTTCGGTTTCATCGTCGCGCCGACGCCGGAGGTATTGAAAGCGCAGCTTGCGGCGAACGGCCGGGCTGGCATTCGCGCGCCGGCGAGATAATCGCCGCCTGCTCCTTCCCATCGTGCCGACGCTGCGATATGACGCGCGAAACAGCCCCGAGGACATATGTTAATCGAAACCATTTCCGCTGCGGCCAGCGCCCCGATACGCTTTGAAAATCTGGGGCTGGACCCGGTCGCGCTCGACCTCGGTTTCTTCACGCTGAAATGGTACAGTCTCGCCTATCTGTGCGGCATATTGGTCGGGTACTGGTATCTGACCCGCCTGATCCGCGAGCCCGGTGCGCCGATGGCCCGCCGCCATGCCGACGACATGATTTTCTATGCGACGCTGGGCATCATCATCGGTGGGCGGCTCGCCTATGTGCTGTTTTACCAGCCGGAAATCCTCTCCAACCCGGTCGACATCCTCAAGCTCTGGAATGGCGGCATGTCCTTCCATGGCGGCGTGATCGGCGTGACCTGCGCCATCATCTGGATGTCGCGCAAGGAAGGGCTCAACTGGCTGCGCGTGCACGACTATGTCGCCTGCTGTGTGCCGTTCGGCCTGTTCTTCGGGCGTATCGCCAATTTCATCAACGGCGAACTATGGGGCAAGGCGACCGATGTGCCTTGGGCCATAGTCTTCCCGACCGGCGGCCCCGTGCCGCGCCACCCGAGCCAGCTGTACGAGGCGGCGATGGAAGGCGCACTGCTGTTCCTGATCCTGTGGTTCGCCTTCTGGAAAACCAAGGCGCGCTATGAGCCCGGCAAGCTCGTCGGCATCTTCCTGCTCGGCTATGGCATCGCGCGCTTTGGCGTGGAGTATGTGCGCGAGGCCGACGCACAATTTCAGGGAACGATCTTCTACGACATCATTCATATGGGGCAGGTCCTGACGCTGCCGATGATCGTCGGCGGCATCTATCTGATCGCGACCGCAAAGCGCCGCCGCGTTCGCGTGGAGGCGACGGCGGGCACCGCCAGCGTGAGCTGATCGTGGAGGGCGAAGGTTTTGGCCGCCGCGAACTAGGCTTTGCAGAGAGCCTGACCCGGACAATCTCGGCCGGCGGGCCGATTTCGCTGTCCCAATATATGGCGCAGGTGAACAGCCATTATTACGGCACGCGCAATCCGCTGGGCGCGGACGGCGACTTTACGACAGCGCCGGAAATCAGCCAGATGTTCGGCGAGCTGATCGGCCTGTCGCTGGCCGATGTCTGGATGCGGTCCGGCCATACGCAGACGCCCTATCTGGTGGAGCTGGGGCCGGGACGCGGGACTTTGACCAAGGATGCTCTGCGCGCGATGGAGCAGGCGCGCATGGCCCCTGTTGTGCATTTTGTAGAGACGAGCCCGATGCTGCGCGAGCACCAGCATATCGCCGTCCCGCATGCGGCCTTTCATGACGATGTCGAAACGCTGCCCGCCGACCGGCCGCTGCTGGTGATCGCCAACGAATTCTTCGATGCGCTGCCGATCAGTCAGGCGGTGAAACAGGCCGACGGCTGGCATGAGATCATGGTCGGGCTGGGCGAGAGCGGTTCGCTCGCGCCCCTTGCCGGAGATCGCCGCGTGGATGCGCGCGTCCCCGTTACTTTGTCCGATGCGCCCGAAGGGGCGATCCATGAAAGTTGCCCGGCGGGCGCGGCGATCATGCTGATGCTGGCGCGCAAGATCGCGCGGCAGGGCGGCGCAGCGATCCTGATCGACTATGGCTATGAAGGACCAGCGACGGGCGACACATTGCAGGCGGTGCGCAAGCATGCTTATGCCGATCCGTTCGGCAATGTCGGCGACAATGACCTGACCGCGCATGTCGATTTCACGCTGCTGGCGAACGCCGCGCGGCAGGAAGGACTGTCGGTCTTCGGCGCGGCGACGCAGGGCGATTTCCTGAGCCGCATCGGTATCGACGCGCGGGCGGCGGCGCTGGCCAGAACGTCGCCCGAGCAGGCGCGGGATATCGAGGTGGCGCGCAAGCGGCTTGTGGACGCGGATCAGATGGGCGAGCTGTTCAAGGTTCTGGCGGTGATGCACCCCGACTGGCCCGCACCGGAGGGTTTCAGATGAAGACGGCGGACAATGGCGTGGCAGTTTGGGAAAGCGGGATGCTGGGCGGCATCGCCCATGGCTTTCTCGGGCGGCCGGGCGGTGTATCGACCGGCATTCATGCGGGGCTGAATGTCGGGCTCGGGTCCGATGACGATCGCGAGGCCATTGCGGAAAACCGGCGGCGCGCGGCGGGCGCGGTGATGCCGGGCGCGAAGCTGGTGACGCTGCATCAGGTGCATTCGCCCGATGTGATAGCGGTGACGGCGCCCTTCCCCGGTGATGAGCGCCCGCATGCCGATGCGCTCGTCACCGCGACGCCCGGCCTGCTGCTCGGCATACTCACCGCCGATTGCGTGCCGGTGCTGTTCGCGGACCGCGAGGCAGGCGTGATCGGCGCGGCGCATGCGGGGTGGCGCGGTGCGATCGGCGGCGTCACCGACCGGACGTTGGAGGCGATGACCGGCCTTGGCGCGTCGGTCGAAAACATCGCCTGCGCCATCGGCCCGTGCATCGCGCGTGCATCCTATGAGGTCGATCTGGGCTTTGTGGAACGGTTCGCTGCCGATGATCCCGCCAATGAACGCTTCTTTTCCGATGGCCGCCCCGGCCATGCGCAGTTCGATATCGAGGGATATGTCGCGGCGCGCCTCGCCAGGGCGGGCGTCACCCGCATCGACCTGCTGGGGCAGGACACCTGCGCGCAGCCAGACCTGTTCTACAGCTATCGCCGATCCTGCCTGACCGGCGAGCCAGGCTACGGCCGGCAGATTTCGCTGATCGGCCTCAGCTAAGTCGGAACCGATCACAGTGGACGTTCGAAAAATACCATTATAAACTCTGCGCATGCTATGGTGGGATTGGACGAATGCCCAGCGGTGGGGTCTTCTGGCCTTGATGGCGGCTCTCGCCTCAATCCCCTGCATTGCGTTCGGCTGGCTTCCCTATGACTGGGAAACATTTTTGGGCGGAATGTCGTTTTTCGTGATCCCGCAACTCTTGATCTGGAGTTTGCTAGTAGGTCTGAAAACGGGGCGCATTCCTGCTCAGGGAGAGCCAATTTCACGCACGAGTTCGCCGAAATGGTTTTGGGCAATCATCGCTATGAACAGTGGAATTCTATTGTTTTACCTCTATTTTCTTTCAGAGGTTTCATTGGATATGTTCGTCAACGGCATTTAGATTCAGATTTCCACGTATAGAATTCGCTATATCTAACGACTATAGTTCAATCCCAGTCCAGCCGCGGCCAGCCCTTTTTTGCGGCGAGCTGCGCGAGCGGCGGGTGCGGGTTGGCGGCATAGGGTTCGTCGGCGAAGATCAGCATCGGTTCGTCGGAAACGTGATCGGAATAGGCGCGGATATGCGCGTCGGACCGATCAATCCCCTCACGCGCCATCCATTCGCGGATCATCGTCAGCTTAGCCCCGTCATAACAATTTTCGCCGGCAATGACCGCGCGCACATAGTCCATGTCCTGCCCGAGATGATCGGTCGCGATGACATCGTCAAAGCCCAGACGCCGTGCGATGGCCGATACATAGAGGCGGTAGGATGCGGTCGCCATGACAAGGCGGCATCCATCGGCGCGGTCCGACGCGATGCGGGCGAGCGCGCCCTTGCGCACATTGGTCGCCATCACCTTGTCGGCAAAGCTTTCGATATGCGGCTGTAGCTGTTCGCGCCGCACCCGGCTGCCGATCATCAGGCGCTGATTGAGTTCCTTCAACCGCTTGCGGGGGATGAGTTTAAGCACATAAGCGAGCATCGCCAGCAGAACCAGCGGCGCGAGCACCAGCCGCCACGGCGCCATGCGCGTCGCGACATGCAACAGAAACGGCGTGTAGGTGCCCCGAAACGTGATCGTCCGGTCCATGTCATAAATCGCCAGTCTCGTTATCCCTGCTTCGCTCATCGCCAATGCAACCTTGTCCGCCTTGCCTCGTTTCACCTTGCCGATGGGCCGTTTCGGCTTGCCGTTCAACCGTTATTGCCCCACTAGTCGGAGCCAGATGACCCAGATGGCACAATTTTCAGTCGATGAAGGGGAAGGAGCAGGGGCAATCCTGCGCTTTACCGGCTCGCTGTCTATCGCCCGTCTCGGCAACCTTCCCAACGAACTGGAAGAGGTTTCGGGTCCCGTCGCCTCCATCGACATCAACGGCATCGACCATATCGACACCATCGGCGCGTGGATCGTGCACAGCCAGTCGGTCAAATGGGGCTGCCCCGTCCAAGGCGCAGACGCCGACGCGACCCGCCTGATCGATGCGGTCAAGGCTGGTGAAGAGGGTGACAGCGCCTCCACCCTGCATGCCGACGCCCTGCCCCCCGCAAAACGGATATTGGCACAGATCGGCGAGGCGACATTGCTTGCCGGAGAAACGTTGGTCGGCCTTGTCGGTTTCCTGGGCGCGACCCTGACGACGGCATGGACGCTGATATTGAACCCGTCGCGCATGCGCTGGAATGCGGTGATCCAGCGGTTCGAGGTGGTCGGCGTGTCGGCGCTCGGCATCATCGGCCTGATGAGTTTCCTGATCGGCATCGTCATCGCGCAACAGGGCGCGGTGCAGCTGCGCCAGTTCGGCATGGAGGTGCTGACCGTCAATCTGGTCGGGCGGTTGACCTTTCGCGAGCTGGGCGTGCTGATGACGGCGATCATGGTGGCGGGCCGGTCCGGCTCTGCCTTTGCCGCGCAAATCGGCACGATGAAGCTGACCGAGGAAATCGACGCGATGCGGACGATCGGCGTGTCGCCGATGGAGGCGCTGATCATGCCGCGCATCACGGCGGCCGTCATCATGATGCCGCTGCTCGGCTTTTATGCCTCGATCATCGCGATCATCGGCGGCGGATTCCTGTGCGCCGTATCGCTCGACATTCCGCCCGTCACCTTCATCCAGCGATTGCGGGAGGTCGTGCCGCTGCACGATATCTGGATTGGCCTTATCAAGGCGCCGGTGTTCGGCCTGATCATCGGCATGACAGGCTGTTTTCAGGGCCTGCAGGTCAAGGCAAACGCCGAAGAAGTCGGCCTGCGGACCACTGCGGCGGTCGTGCAGGCGATCTTCATGGTCATCGTTCTCGACGCGGCGTTCGCCATGTTGTTCACCTGGGTGGGCTGGACATGAGCGAAGAGCGCGAAATCGCCATTCAGGTGCGCAACCTGCAAACGAGCTTTGGCGAGCATATCGTGCATGAGGGGCTCGACCTCGATATGTACCGCGGCGAGATACTGGGCGTGGTCGGGGGGTCGGGCACCGGCAAATCGGTGCTGATGCGTGCGATCATCGGCCTGCAGTCCCCCGATACGGGGGAGGTTACGGTTTTTGGCGAACCGACGATCGACCGCGACGAAGAGGAAACGCTGGAACTGCGCAAGCGCTGGGGGGTTCTCTTTCAGGGCGGCGCGCTGTTCTCTACGCTGACCGTCGCGGAGAATATCGAAGTGCCGATGCGCGAATTCTATCCGCAATTGAGCCAGGAACTGCGCGACGACATCGCCGCCTACAAGATCCGCATGACCGGCCTGCCCCCGGACGCCGGTCCGAAATTCCCCGCCGAGCTGTCAGGCGGCATGAAGAAACGCGCCGGTCTCGCCCGCGCGCTGGCCATCGACCCGGACCTGTTGTTCCTCGACGAGCCGACCGCCGGGCTGGACCCGATCGGCGCGGCGGCGTTCGACGCGCAGACGCGGCAGCTGCAACAGACGCTGGGCCTCTCCATCTTCCTGATCACTCATGATCTCGATACGCTTTATACGATCTGCGATCGCGTCGCCGTGCTGGCCGACAAGAAGGTGATTGCAGTCGGCACTATTGACGAATTGCTGGCGACCGAGCATCCGTGGATTCAGGAATATTTCAACGGCCCGCGCGGAAGGGCCGCCCTGTCGTCAAAGGGATCAATGGAATCGGCGGGGCAAAAATCGGCCAAAAACGACGCCGGGAAGGAAGAACGATAGATGGAAACCCGGTCCAATCATGTGCTGGTCGGCTCTGTCGTCATCGCCCTTGTGCTGGCGGTGATCGTCGCCGCGTTCTGGTTTTCGCGTCTCGCCGACGGGCAGGATGCCCTTTATGACATCTATTTCAAACAGTCGGTCAACGGCCTCGCAAAGGGCTCCAGCGTATCTTACTCCGGCGTGCCTTCCGGGCAGGTGAAGGAAATCGCACTGTGGAAGAATGACCCCGGTTTCGTGCGCGTACGTATCGCCGTGAAGGCCGATACGCCCGTTCTGCAAGGCACCACCGCGACAATACAGGGCGTCGGCTTTACCGGCGTTTCCGAAATCGTGCTGGACGGCGCGGTCAAGGGCGCTCCGCCGATAAGCTGCCCCGAGAAAAACCGGCAGTCGGCATGCCCCGACGGCGTGCCCGTGATCCCGACCAAGCCCGGCGCGCTGGGCGAACTACTCAACAATGCACCGCAATTGCTGGAGCGGTTGTCGACGCTGACCGAGCGCCTGACAGAGCTGCTCAATGACAAGAATCAGGCGAGCATCGCCGGCATTCTGGAAAATACCGAGCGGCTGACCGATGCTCTGGCCGATCGCGGCCCGGAGATGGCGGCGGCTCTCGCCGAGACGCGCGTCACCCTGCAAAAGGTCGGCGTGGCTGCCGAAGAGATGGGCAAGCTGATCGGCACGACCAACGCGATGCTGGACGAGGATGGTCGCCCGCTGCTCAAGGACCTGCGCAAGACGTTGCAGTCGGCAAGCAAGAGCCTGACAACGCTCGACGCGACGATTGCCGAGGCGCAGCCGGGCGTCCGCGCATTCTCTCGCAATACGATGCCGGAGGTGAATTTGCTCGTCCGGGACCTGCGCGAAATGTCGCGTTCCCTGCGCGCTATTTCCGACAAGATCGATCATCAGGGCGCAGGCTCTCTGCTCGGCGATCCGCCCCTGCCGGACTATAAGAATTGAGGAAGCCCATGCCGATGAAGAAACTCGCCGCGTCGATATCGGTCATGGCGGCCAGCATCGCCCTGTCCGCCTGCGTCAGCTTCGGTTCGAAGCCGCCGCCGCAGCTGCTGACTGTCACCTCCGGCAGCGTGTTGGCAGCGGGCACGAGCATCAGCAGCGCGGGCCTGCCGACGATCGCCGTGGTCGCGCCCGAGGTTCCGCGCAAGCTGGAAACCATGCGTGTGCCCGTGCAGGTCAATCCCACAACGGTTGCCTATGTGAAGGACGCGCAATGGACCGAGGCCCCGCGCTCCATGTTTCAGCACTTGCTGGCCGAAACCATCGCATCAGGCGGCGACATGTTCGTGATCGGAGAGGAGCAATATGGGATTTCACCCGGCAGGCGACTGACGGGCGAGCTGGTCGACTTCGGCATCGATGCGGAGACGGAAGAGGCGGTCGTGACATTCGACGCTGTGATTAGCACCGAGGACGGCATGGGCGCGACGCGCCAGCGGTTCACGGCGCGCGAACCAGTTTCCAATATCAAGGCGAAAAAGATCGCCGAACCGATCAACCGCGCCGCCAACAAGGTGGCGCAGGATGTCGCCGCCTGGGTCAAGGGTAGCTAAGGCGCTTCATCTACAGGACGGCGAGGGTCGTTCTCCCTTGCACAAATGTTCTCTTTATGTTCTCATAAAGCATGGGAATCGTAAAGGGACGAGGCGCGCCTGACAACAAGGCCAGCACCCGCTTCAACCTGCCGCAGAGCGAGGTTGACGGCGACTGGCTCGATGCGATGCGGGCGGCCAACGACCTGCCCGGCAAACCCCGCACCATCGTCACCGCCGAACACCCCCGGACAATCATTGCGCGCAACCAGTCGCCCGACATCGGTTTCGACCGGTCCATCAATGCCTATCGCGGTTGTGAACATGGCTGCATCTATTGCTTCGCGCGCCCGAGCCACGCCTATCATGACCTGTCGCCCGGCCTCGATTTCGAAACCAAGCTGTTCGCCAAACCGGATGCCGCGAAACTGCTGCGCGCCGAACTGTCAAAACCGGGATATAAGGTCGCCCCCATCGCGATGGGCACCAATACTGACCCCTATCAGCCGATAGAGGCGCAATGGCAGATAACCCGGCAGTGCATCGAGGTACTGGCGCAAACGCATCACCCGCTGATCATCACCACAAAATCGGACCGGATCCTGCGTGATATCGAATTGCTGGCCAATATGGCCCGGCAAGACCTCATCGCCGTGGCGATATCCATAACCAGCCTGGATGCCCGCATTTCAAGGACAGTCGAACCACGCGCGCCGCATCCTGAAAAACGGCTGGCCGCGGTGAAGGTGCTGGCAAAGGCAGGCATACCCGCGCATGTCAACGTGGCCCCGGTGATCCCCGCGATTACCGATCATGAGATGGAAGCGATACTCGAACGTGCCGCCGCTGCCGGAGCGTGCGGCGCGTCCTATATGCTGGTGCGCCTTCCCTATGAGGTCGCGCCGCTGTTCCGCGCATGGCTCGACGCGCATTATCCGGAGCGCGCGGGCAAGGTCATGTCGATCATCCAGAGCGTGCGGGGTGGCCGGGACAACAGTCCCGATTTCTTTGATCGCATGCGGGGACAAGGGCCTTGGGCGGACCTGTTTCGCCAGAGGTTCCGCAAGGCGATCACGCGCTATGACATTCTCCGCAAAGATATCCACCTGCGCACCGACCTTTTCACGCCGCCCGAGGGCAGGCAGATGCGATTATTATGAGCACGGGTCTGGAACGCCTGCGCACGACACCTTAAATCGGGGCCAGCCGAGGAGAAAAACATGATCGAACTGCACAGCTGGCCGACACCCAATGGCCTGAAAATTTCCATTTTTCTGGAAGAGGCGGGGCTGGAACACAAGGTTTTCCCAGTCAACATCGGCAAGGAGCAGCAGTTCGCCCCCTTTTTCCTGTCCTTCTCCCCCAACAACCGCATTCCCGCGATCCGTGACCTTGCCCCTGCGGACGGCGGAGAACCGGTGACCGTGTTCGAAAGCGGCGCGATCCTCATCTACCTTGCGGACAAGACCGGAAAATTCCTGCCGAAGGAAACACGGCCTCGCAACACAGTGATGCAATGGTTGATGTGGCAGATGGGCGGATTTGGGCCCATGCTGGGGCAAAACCATCATTTCGTGCAATATGCGCCCGAAAAGATCGACTATGCCATCAACCGCTATGTCAACGAAACCGCGCGACTTTATGGCGTGCTCGACCGTCAGCTCGAAGGATGCGAGTTTGTCGCGGGCGACTATTCGATCGCCGATATGGCGATCTACCCCTGGGCCAATGGCCATGAGCGGCAGAAGCAGAATCTGGATGACTTCCCCAATGTGAAGCGCTGGTTTGCGGCAATGCAGGCGCGCCCCGCCGTGGAACGCGCCTATGCCACACGCGATGCGCTGTACCCTAAGGACGGCGGCGACCCGACGCCCGAACAGCGCGCGAAGCTGTATGGGATAAAAGCGTAACAACAGGGCATTCGGCGGGCAATTAAGCGAGGCCTGACCACAAACACACATTGATTGCCCGTTGGAAAAGATGGAATGGAAGCGAACCCTGTCGCGACCGCCCCTCTCGCGACCGCAGGAGTCGATTGTCGCTTGCCTCAATTCCATCGCCCCCGTGCCCTGAATTCGTTCGCCGGTCTGCGCGCCCTGTCGGGTCACAGGGCGACCGGCTTCGCATTGGCGATCGCCCTCGAAGTGCTCCTCATCCTCGCGCTGCTGACGCTGGGCCGCACGGTCACAACGCGGCGGCAGGATGGCGAGGCGCTGAACACATTCAATGTCGCGCCGCCTGCGGACAAAAGCGAAGAAGCCGCGCCATCGGAGGCGGAGGCAAAGCCGTTGCAACGCAAGACGCCGCAGCCGCAACCCAAGCCCGAAGAGCAGAAGGAAGAGGCCCCGCCACTCCCGACGCTGATGCCGATGCCGGCGTTCGATCTGGCAAATGTGGTTTCCCGGCCGCGACCGCCCGCGCCGTCCAAGCCGGTGGCGGGGCCGTCAGCCGCTGGCATTCCGGGCGACACGCCATTGATGGCGGGCACCGGGCCGAACGGAGAGCCACTCTATGCCGCGCAATGGTATCGCGAGCCGACCGACCGGGAGCTGAGCGGCTATCTTTCGAGCGCCGATGGCCCAGGCTGGGGACTTATCGCCTGCAAGACGGAGCCGGAATATCGCGTCGACCAATGCGTGATTCTGGGCGAATATCCCGGCGGATCTCGCATCGCCAACGCAGTGCTGCAGGCGTCATGGCAGTTCCGCGTCCGCCCGCCGCGCAAGGGCGGCAAATCCCTGATCGGCGAATGGGTGGGCATCAGGATCGATTATGGAATGAAACCGCGATATTGAGTGAGCGAGTGCCTACCCCACCAACCTCAGCGCAGGACGGTCGGGCACAGTGACGCCCGCGACGCCGGGGACGGCGGAGAGGCGGTCCATGATTTCGGCGTCGACCTGAAAATCGCGACCCAGTTTCAGGCTGGCGATCATGCCGTTGGGCAATAGCGACCGTATCCGTATTTCCGCCCGGCCGCCCCGGCTGCCCGACAGGATCGCAGCGATGGGCGCGATGGCCGAGGGCTCTTCGACATCGATCCACAATTCCATACGCATGCCGCTCGACACCGAGTCAAAGCTTTGCACCAGGCGCACCGTGACGCGCGGCACTTCCTCGCCCGGCAGCCGCTCCAGTTCCACCGTCATCAGCGCGCAGTCGCCGGCCTCAGCCATATCGGCGATCATCTTGCAGCCGACCTCGTCAAAACAGCTCGCTTGAAACTGGCCGCTATTGTCGGAGAAAGTCGCCGCGACATAGCGCCCGCCCCGGCGTGTTTCGCGCCAACGCACATCCTCGACCAGCGCGGCCATGGTTGCGCCGGTGCGACCCCCATCGCCGCCGCCCTGGGCCTGCGCACAGATTTCGCCGAAGCTTTTCACGCCCCGCGCCTGCGCGATGTGGCGATAGCGATCGACCGGATGCGCGGAAAAATAGAAGCCAAAGGCGTCCTTTTCCTGCGCCATGCGCTCTGAATTGGACCACAGGTCATGGCGGGGAATGCGCACCTCGGCATGCGGCGTATCCTCTCCGCCGAACAGGCCGCCCTGCCCGCTTTCACGCGCCGCATGCGCGCTGGAGGCTACGGAGAGAATCGTTTCCGCTGCGGCATGCACCGCCGCCCGGTCGGAATGCACGCCATCGAATGCGCCTGCAGCGGCAAGGCTTTCCAGCTGCCGCCGGTTGAGCATGCGCGGTTCGATGCGATCTGCGAAATCGTCAAGGCTTCGGAACGGGCCGTTCCGATCCCGCTCCTCAACCAGTTGCTCCATCGCCTTTTCACCGACACCCTTCAGGCCACCCAGCGCATAGCGCACCGCGAAACGCAGACGCGGATCATCGCCCTCATTCTCCACTGCCTCGACGGTAAAATCCGCGCCGGATGCGTTGATGTCAGGCGGCAGACAGGTGATGCCGGTGCGACGCATGTCATCGACGAACACCGTCAGCTTGTCGGTCAGGTGGATATCAAACGCCATCGACCCGGCATAGAATTCCGCCGGGTGGTGCGCCTTCAGCCAGGCGGTGTGATAGGCGAGCAGCGCATAGGCGGCGGCGTGCGACTTGTTGAAGCCGTAGCCCGCGAACTTGTCGATCAAGTCGAACAGCTCATTGGCCTTTGCCGCCGGGATATCGGACTGTTCCGCGCACCCCTTGACGAAGCGTTCGCGCTGCGCGTCCATCTCCGCCTGAATCTTCTTGCCCATCGCACGGCGCAGCAGGTCGGCGTCGCCGAGCGAATATCCGGCGAGGATCTGCGCGGCCTGCATCACCTGTTCCTGATAGACGAAGATGCCGTAGGTTTCCTTCAGGATCGGTTCGAGCAGGATGTGCGGATATTCGATCTGCTCCTGCCCGTTCTTGCGGCGTCCGAACATCGGGATGTTGTCCATCGGGCCGGGACGATAGAGCGAGACGAGCGCGATGATGTCGCCGAAATTGGTGGGGCGCACGGCGGCG
>CAYGOH010000006.1:0-18179 GCA_964351385.1 uncultured Sphingobium sp.
TCGCGCTGTTGATGCGCTTGCCCGAAGACAGGCGTTCCATCGACATCTGCAACTGATTTCCCGCGGCGGTCGAAGCGGTCTGCGCGCGCATGGCGGCGATATTGGTTCCGATAACAGTCATGGTTGGTCCTTTCTGTAACTGCATGGCCCTCAGCGTGGTCACAGCGTCCGGCCTTGAAAGGAATAACGGCAGCACGAGAATTATCTTTAATGGCTAAGGTAAATTTTTTTCCAAGACAGTCGAAAGCTCTCGCTTTTCTGGGGGTTTCAACGGTTTCGACGACACAAAAAGCCCCTGCTCGATGGGGGGTGAGCAGGGGCCTGAATTGTGCGTAATGCTTATATGCGCGTGTTCTGTTTTTGTGGCCGTTTGATCGAATGAACCCCCGGCACTGTGGGGATGGTCGTGCCGGGGGTCTATGATCGGCTGCCAGGTGGACCAATACCCCAGCCGTTCAAGAGGTTAGCCGCCTGAATTAGCGGATCAGCGAGAGAACGCCTTGCTGTGCCTGATTGGCCTGAGCGATCATCGCGGTCGACGCCTGGCTCAGGATCTGGGCCTTGGCGAGGTTGGTCGTTTCCGCCGAGAAATCGACGTCTTCGATGCGCGAACGCGCTTCTGTCAGGTTGGTGACGGTCGAGGTGATGTTGTCGACGGTGACCTGCAGGCGGTTCTGGCTCGCACCGAGCGACGCGCGGTTGGCGGCGATGGTGTTGAGCGCCGCGTCGAGAACGGCGAGCGACGAAGAAGCGTTCGCGGCGGTCGACAGGTCGATCTCACCGTAAACGCCGGTATCGTCGCCGTTGCCGAAGATGGTATCGGCACCGGCTGCGCGTGTACCCGCCACGAAGGTGCCGACAGCGGCTGCCTTCTGGATGTTGAGCGCGGCGGTCGTTGAGTTGCCGACATTGACGGCAACCGTATCCGACGCATTGATGCCGGTCTGGATTGTCACGACATTACCGATGGCATTCGAACCTGCGGCGCCGTCAAAGTCGGTCGTGCCGTTCAGCAGCGTAACGCCGTTGAAGTTCGTGGTCGTTGCGATCGTGTCGATCTGGTCGAGCAGAGCGCGCGACTCATTGTCGAGACCGGTGCGGTCGGCGTTGGTCACGGTGCCGTTGGCAGACTGAACCGCCAGCTCGCGAATACGCTGCACGATGTTGCTGATCTGACCCAGCGCGCCTTCAGCGGTCTGCGTCAACGAAACGCCGTCATTGGCGTTGCGCGCGGCGGCGTTCAGGCCGCGGATCTGTGCGGTCATTTTGGTGGCGATGGCGAGGCCGGCGGCGTCGTCTTTCGCGCTGTTGATGCGCTTGCCCGAAGACAGGCGTTCCATCGACATCTGCAACTGGTTGGCTGCGGTGGTCGAAGCGCTCTGCGCGCGCATCGCCGCAACGTTGGTTCCGATAACAGTCATTGAGTGTTCCTCTTCTTTATATGACAGGTCGGTGGGCGTGACGCGCACGCGGCCTCAAAACCTATAACGGCAGAAATTTGCTGGCCTTTAGGGCGGAATCGGAAGATTTTTGCCGTCTGCCGGTCAAAAAGAAAGGCTCCGTTCCGGGCGGAACGAAGCCTTCGAGATTTTTGTTTTTCGTGTTCAATCTTGTGCGAAAACTTATGTCGGAACGACCGGTGCGATTTCAGGTCGCACCGGCCGTTTCCATGATCCGGACTTAGCGGATCAGCGAGAGAACGCCCTGCTGCGCCTGGTTGGCCTGGGCAATCATCGCGGTCGACGCCTGGCTCAGGATCTGTGCCTTGGCGAGGTTGGTCGTTTCTGCCGAGAAATCGACGTCTTCGATACGCGAACGTGCTTCCGTCAGGTTGGTGACGGTGGAGGTCAGGTTGTCGACGGTGACCTGCAGACGGTTCTGGCTCGCACCCAGCGACGCACGGCTGGCGGCGATGCTGTTCAGCGCCGTGTCGAGCGTGGCAAGAGCGGCCGAAGCGTTGGCGGAGGTCGAAAGGTCGATTTCCGTCGCCGCCGCAGTACCCTGAACCGCAGCCTTTTTGATGTTCAGCGTAACAGCGCGCGAGTCAGCCAGCGTAACGGCAACCGTGTCGGATGCGTTGATGCCAGTCTGAATGTTGACCGAAGCGGCCGAACCGTCGAGCAGCGCAACGCCGTTGAAGTTCGTGGTTGTCGCGATCGTGTCGATCTGGTCGAGCAGAGCGCGCGATTCATTGTCGAGGCCCAGACGGTCGGCGTTGGTGACGGTGCCGTTCGAGGACTGAACCGCCAGCTCACGAATACGCTGAACGATGTTGCTGATCTGACCCAGAGCGCCTTCGGCGGTCTGAGCGAGCGAGATGCCGTCATTGGCATTGCGCGATGCGGCGGTGAGGCCGCGGATCTGCGCGGTCATCTTGGTGGCGATGGCGAGGCCGGCGGCATCGTCCTTCGCGCTGTTGATGCGCTTGCCCGAAGACAGGCGTTCCATCGACATCTGCAGCTGGCTGCCCGCAGCGGTCGATGCGGTCTGTGCGCGCATTGCGGCAACATTGGTTCCGATAACAGTCATGGTTGTTCCTCTTCGTCTTTTTCGGGGTCGCCTAGCGTTTTGGCGCACGCGGCCTCGAAGCGAAAAACGGCAGAGGGCTTCGGGACTTTAAAGGTAAATAAGGGGATTTCCCTAGGTGTTCCGACGCTTGCCTGTCCCGCATGGTAAACGGCGTTTAGCCCGGATCGGCGGAGCAAGCTGGTCAACAAGGTTAACTAGCTCCCAAAAAAGCGGAAAACTTCCTGCAAAAAAATCCGGAAAAAAATTGCCGGAGCGGCAAATGGGGCGGCAGTTGTTAACCATATCATAAAGGTTCTGACGCAAAATCAGGGACATCGAATGACTGAAGGAATGGTGGGGACCGGACCTTCAAAATAGTGGGGACTTACTGGATGTCTACCTTTGGCATCAGCGACGCCGTATGCGCTCGCGTGCCTGCCATGCAGGCCTGGCTGGAACACGCCTTTCTTGACATTACACCGATAGCAGCAAGCGCGCCGCGTGACCGCGGTTCCGTGCACGTTCTGCTGACGAGCGAGGTCGCCTATGCGACCTGCCGTGATGTCCTGATCGAATATCGCGATGGCGAGCCGCGTTATATACGCGCGGCAAACGGCCTACCGGCACGGGTCGAATTTGGGCCTGCCGATATCGAATTTGCCTGCGCTCTGGTCGCCGAACTGCTGCGGCCCTCGGGCATGCCAGCGGTCGGCGATGAGACAAGTGCGCGCCTAATGTCATTGGCATCACGCATTGCGGCAAGCGACGCGACCGTACTGATCCAGGGCGATACCGGCACCGGCAAGGAAGGCATGGCGCGTTTCGTTCATGCGCGTTCGGGCCGCAGCGACAAGGACTTCATTGCTGTAAACTGTGCGGCTCTTCCCGAAACGATGATGGAAGCAATGCTGTTCGGGCACCGCAAGGGCAGCTTTACGGGCGCGGCCCAGTCATCGGAAGGACTGTTTCTGGCTGCCGATGGCGGCACCTTGTTTCTTGACGAGATTGCGGAGCTGCCGCTCAATCTTCAGGCGAAGCTTCTGCGCGCGTTGCAGGAAGGGGAAATCCTTCCCGTCGGCGCGACCCATCCCGTGCCCGTCAATGTCCGCGTGATCGCTGCCTGCAACAAGGATCTCGCTGCCGAAGCGGACGCCGGACGTTTCCGGAACGATCTGTACTGGCGTCTGAATGTTATGCCGCTGGCGCTCAGCCCGCTTGCCAGCCGCAAAGGCGATGTCCTGGCGATCAGCGCGGCGATGCTGATCAACTTCTGCGACAAGGAAGTACCGCCGGTGACGTTCGCCTGGCCGTCCAGAGCAGCGCTCGATACACTCGCGCGCCACAGCTGGCCTGGCAATGCACGTGAGCTTGGCAATGTTCTGCAACGTGCCCTGGTGCTGCGCGACGGCAACCGTATCGAGGCGCAGGACCTCAGCATAACGGCTGTTGCCACCACTCCGGCGATAGTGCCGCAAGCCGATGCCATCTTCGCGCAGCCGATACGTTTGCCCGAGCACCGCCAGCCTGTGAAGATGCAGGATATCGCCCGTGCATCGAAACTGGACGCTGTACGCAAGGCTTTGCGGGAGACGGATGGGCATCGAGCTCTGGCCGCTGCGAAGCTTGGTATCTCCGAACGCACATTGCGCTATCGCCTGGCCGAGCTGCGCGATCTGGCAATGGCCTAAGGCTGAAGGAACCGCTCGATGAACGGCATTTCCACTGACAGCGTGATGGCGATCCGCAACGCCATCCTGCAAAAAAACGCGGCGCTGCGCGATGTCGCTGCGCCCGGTGGCGCGAACGTCGGCGGGGTCGACGGTGGTGTCACCAAGCCGGGTGATTTTTCGTCGGCGCTGAAAGGCGCGCTCGAAAAGGTCAACGGGCTTCAGAATGAAGCGGGGGCGCAGGCCACTGCGTTCGATCGCGGCGAAACCACCGATATCGCCGCCGTCATGCTCGCCAAGCAGAAGGCGTCGGTCAGCTTTGAGGCGACGCTGCAAGTCCGCAACAAATTATTGTCCGCTTACAAGGACATTATGAACATGCCGGTGTGATGGCAGAAGCCGTTGAGTAGGGAAAAAACAAGCAATGAGTGATCCTTTGGCCACTGCCGCGCCCGCACTTCCAGCCGTATCCGCTCCCATGGGCGGTTCGGGCGGCATGGACGCATGGCGCATGCGCTTCACGGATATTTTCAATCAGCCTGCCATCGCCCGCAGCCTGCCGATGCTTGGACTGCTCGGCGTTGTTGCCGCTGCAGCGATCGTCTGGATGGCCCTGCGCGAACCCGCGCAGCGCGACCTGTTCCGTGGGTTGCCTGACTCCGACAAGGCTGCCGTTGCCGACGTGCTCGACAAGAATGGGCTGCGCTACGGTTTTGATAGCAGCTCGGGCGCAATCACCGTCAACGAAGACGATTATTTCAAGGCCAAGATGATGCTGGCGTCGGAAGGGCTGCCCAAGAGCGCACCCGACGGCAACAGCCTGATCGACAGCCTGCCGATGGGCGCAAGCCGCGCTGTCGAGGGGGAAAAGCTGCGCGGCGCGCGTGAGCAGGATCTTGCGCGCACGATCGAGGCGATTGACTCGGTGGAACGTGCCCGTGTGCACCTCGCCGTCGAACCGCCGAGCGTTTTCCTGCGCGATCGCACGAAACCCGCGGCATCGGTGATGTTGCGCCTCGCTTCTGGTCGCAGCCTTGCCGACAATCAGGTGCAGGCGATCGTCCATCTGGTTGCCTCGTCCGTGCCCGATCTGACGCCCGAGTCCATATCGGTCGTCGATCAGAATGGCCGCTTGCTTTCCAGCGTCGGCGGCGTTGAAGGCGAAACCAACCGTCAGATTGCGGTGCAGTCCCGCATCGAGGAACGCTATCGTCAGGCGCTCGTCACATTGCTGACGCCGGTTGTCGGCGCGGGCAAATTTTCGACCGAAGTACATGCCGAGGTCAATTTCGATGAGCGTCAGGCGACGCGCGAAACCTATCCGCAGGACGAGGCGCGTCTGCGCGTCGAGCAGGGCAGCTGGCAGGCCGGCAACCCAGACAATGCGCCCGGCGTGAACGGCGAAGCGGGCGGCATTCCCGGCGCGCTTTCCAACCAGGCGCCTCCTCCGGCGCAGGTGGGTACACAGGCCGGCAATGCGCAGCTTGCATCGGGTGGCGCAGGTGTGCCGGGCGGAACAGCCGCCAACGGCCAGACTATTCCGCCGCTTGCTCCGCTGCGTACACAGGAAACCTTCAACCGCAGCTTCGAACTGGGGCGCGAGGTGTCCGTCACCCGCGAGGCGACCGGTACGGTCAAGCGGCTCTCGGTGGCCGTCGCTCTCGACAATGGCGCGAACGGTAAGCCGCGTTCGGCCGAGGAAATCGCGCAGCTTGAGGCGCTCGTCAAAAGCGCCGTCGGGTTCGATGAGGCACGCGGCGACAAGGTGGCGCTCACCTCACGCAGCTTCGCAAAGGTCGATGCTGCCGATGCGGACGCCGCACCCTTCTATGAGGCGGGCTGGTTCAAGACGCTCGTGCGCAACATCTCTGCGCTGGCGGTGGTGGCGGTGCTGATCTTCGGTATCGGGCGGCCAATGCTCAAGAAGATGGGCGAGGTCAAAGCGGGGCCGCAGGTCTCACCGGCTCAGCGTGCTGCAAAGCGCCGTGAGATCGGTCAGCAGATTTCACAGGAACTGGCCAAGACCGCGCAGGTCAATCCCAGCCAGATGGTGACGCTCGACATGATCAGCTCGACGCCGGACTATGCGCAGCGCGCCGATCTGATCCGCAATTTCGTAAAACAGGATCCGGACCGCGCCGCGCTCGTCGTTCGCGATCTCCTGCGTGAAGCCAAGGCCAAAGAAAATGCCTGATCTCGATATGGACGACCTGCTCGAAGGTGACGATCTTCGCCCGCTGCACGGCAGCGCCGCCGCCGCGGTCTTGCTGATGCTGTTCAGCGAGGATGAGGCCGCCGAAATCCTTTCGCGGCTGGAACCCGACGAGGTGCGCCAGCTTGGCTATGCGATGTATGATGTGGCCGATGTCGAGATCGAGGAAGTCAATCAGGCGCTCGACCAGTTCGTCAACAAGGCGCGCCGCCGTACTACGATTGGTTATGGCGCCTCACGCCATATTCGTGGCGCTATGCACAAGGCGCTGGGCGCCGAACGCGCGGACAATATGCTCGCGCGCATCACGCCACCCACCAGCTCCACCAAGCTGGCCATGCTGAAATGGATGGAGCCGACCGAGATTGCTGCGATCATCGAAAAGGAGCATCCGCAGGTAATGGCGATCATCGTGGCGCATCTGGAGCCGCGCATTGCCGCCGATGTACTTTCGATGCTGCCCACGGAATATCAGGAGGATGTGGTGTATCGTGTCGCCACCCTGGGGCCGGTCAGCAATGAGGCTCTCGATGAGCTGGAAGTGATGATGGCGAGCGGCCCTCCCGCGGCCAAGAAGAGCAGCGGGTCGTCGCAGCGCGGTGGTACCAGCGAGGCAGCCGCGATCATGAACAATGTCCGCAAGGATATGGAGCAGCGTATCATCAAGGCGCTGTCCAAACGTGACAAGATCGTTGCGCAGACCATCGAGGAGGAGATGTTCATCTTCGACAATCTCATCACCCTCGACGACAAGAATATGGGCGCATTGCTGCGCGGCGTGGATACCGAACTGCTCGTCGTCGCTCTCAAGGGTGCGAACGAAATGCTCAAGTCCAAGATGCTGGGCTGCATGTCGCAACGTGCGGCGCAGTCCATCGCCGACGAGATGGAAGAACGCGGGCCGATGCGCCTGGCCGAGGTGGTCGAGGCGCAGAAGAAGATCGTCGCAGAGGCGCGCCGCCTTGCCGATCAGGGAACGATCATGCTGGGCGGTCCGGGAGACGATTTTGTCTAAGCTCCTCTCTTCCAACGATTTGGGTGATGCGCAGACCGTCGCCATCGGTGCGCTGGGGCAAACCGGCGGTGGCGGTGCTTTTCGCGCCCGTTTTGCCGATGGCCAGGAGGTGTTCGGCGCTCGTCGCGGAGCGGTCGAGGAAAAAACCGCCATGGATCCGCTCGAACAGGCAAGGGCTGACGCATTCGCCGAAGGGTTTGACGCCGGGATGCGTGTCGCCAGGGAAAGCGCCGAAGCGGATCAGCAGATCAGCGTCCAGCTCGCGCAGGCGCTTGAGCAGATGGTGCCCGCCGTCAACGGAGCGCTTTCAACCCTGCTGTCATCGGCTGTGCTGCGTCTGGTGACGCAGATCGTCGGAGAGGCGGCTGTGGACCATGATGTCCTGATGGGCAGGGTAGAGGCGGTCGGCGCCTTCCTTGAAGAGGCACAGGCACAAAGCTGCCTGCATCTCCATCCCGATGATATCGCGCTGCTGGACGGTAGCGAGGTAGGCTTTACGCTGTCACCCGATGCATCGATTGCGCGGGGCAGCGTTCGCCTGCAAACTGCGGACGGCTGGATCGAGGATGGGCCGGATGTGCAGCTCTATCGTCTGCAGGCGATGCTGGACGATATGGAGGGCCGCGCATGATCGGCGCTTCTATCGCCCATGCCGAAAAATTGCTCGACCATGTCGTGCTTTCCGATGCGCCGCGCCATGTAGGCCGCCTCGTCAGCCATGAAGGCGGGATGCTCGAAGTCACTGGCCTCAATCGTCCGATCGGCAGCGGCGCGCGCGTCAGAACGGCCGACGGCGATTTCGCGCGTGCCGAGGTTGTCGGCTTTCGCGGCAATCGCGCAATACTGGTGCCGCTCGATATGGACGCGCCACTGGAAAACGGAGCGCGCGTAAAGCCCGACAGCGCCGCGAACATGGTGCAGGTTGGCGATGGCCTGGTCGGTCGCGTGATCGATGCCATGGGTCAGCCGCTTGACCGCAAGGGGCCGATATTGGCGCAGGCGGCGTGGCCGCTGAACGGCGTTCGCGGCAATGTACTCGACCGCGGTCGCGTCACCGAAAAATTCGATCTTGGCGTACGCGCGGTCAATGCACTCCTCACCGCTGGCCGGGGTCAGCGTATTGCAGTTATCGCAGGGTCAGGCGTCGGTAAATCGGTGCTGATGGGGCAAATGATTGCCGGCGCAGAGGCCGATATTGTTGTTGCGGGCCTCATCGGCGAACGCGGTCGCGAAGTGACCGATTTTATCGAAACCAAATTGTCCGGCTCGATGATGGCGAAAAGTGTTGTCGTTGCCGTGCCTGCGGACCATCCGCCGATCCTGCGCCTGCGCGCCGCCGCGCGCGCCACCGCCATCGCCGAATATTTCCGTTCTCGCGGCAAAAATGTCTTGCTGCTGATCGACAGCCTGACTCGCTGCGCCCATGCGCAGCGCGAGATCGGCCTTGCTCTTGGCGAGCCGCCCGCAATGAAGGGCTATCCGCCGTCCGCACTCTCGCTCATTCCGCGCCTTGTCGAGCGGGCGGGGGTGGACCTGCGCTCGGGTGGATCGATCACCGCGCTTTATACAGTTCTTGCCGATGGCGACGATACCGACGACCCCATCGTCGATGCGACCCGCGCCATTGTCGATGGGCATATCGTTCTTTCCCGCCACCTGTCGGAGCAGGCGATTTTCCCGGCCATCGACATCGGAAAGTCGCTCTCTCGCGTGATGGCCGACGTTACCGATCAGGACCATCTGGGCGCGGCGGCGATGTATCGCGCGCTTTGGGCCGCTTATGAGGAAAATCGCGATCTTATCCTGATGGGGGCTTATCGCCCTGGCAATGATCCACTCATTGATGAGGCTGTGTCGCGGCGGCAGGATCTGTTGAATTTTCTGCGCCAGAGCCAGAAATCGCAGGTTGATATGCCCGGCAGCATCGCGGCTCTGGTCGCGGAGTTCGGGCTATGAGCGCGAAACTGCTCGCGCGCCGCAAGCGCCTCGCCAGGGTGCGCGACGCGCAACACACGCTCGCCGTGGCCGAGACCGCGCGTGCTCAGGCGGAAGCAAGCGCGATTTCAGATAATGCCAAGCGGCTTGAGAAGGTCCGCGCGGAGTTGTTCAAGGCGGATCCACAGCTTGGCTCCACTTTTGCGTCCTATCGTGAACTGGCTGACCGGTTGGAGAAGGCGGGCAAACAGCTCGAAGGCGCGCTTTATGACGCCAACAAGGTCATCGATCAGAAACAGGTGCAACAGCGCGCCGCCAATCGCGACAAGGAAATCGCCGAGCGGCTGAGAGAACGCGCGCATGAACGGCATGAGGATGAGCAGGAGGCGCGCATCGCCGCGCTGCCGCGCAGGCGGTCAATGCCATCACGACAATCGGATGAGTGGGGGAGACGGAAATGAGTGTCATGCTCCAGAATAGCGTAGGCGGATCGGGGAGATCTGGCGCGGCGCCCGTGCCGGGCAATTTGCCCAAATTGGATGGCGGTGCGTCGAATGAGGCAGGGGAGAGCGATTTCGCTTCTGTCCTGAAAGACGTGCCGTTCGCCAAAAAGCAGGCGACGAATGCAGACGCATCGAAGAAGCGTGCAAGGGTCGCAGGCGATGGCGATGCGGTTGCTTCGGCCAGAAAAGGGTCTGTCGAAAAGGCTGAGAATTTTGATGAAAAGCAACAAAAACAGTCTATTGATGACCACTCTTCAAAAGAGGTCAAGGAAAAGAAAAAGCCGGTCGGCAAGTCTGCTGAGCGCCATGATGTGGACGACGTGTCGGTGGCGGTTGCCAATGTCGTAACCGCTACAGTGGCCCAGGCGGAAGGCAATCCAGACACAAAACCGGCCGTGGATGGCATTGCAGCGACTTCCGCTCCGCAAGCAACATCTGGCAAGGTGGAGGTACGATCTGCCGCCGAAACTGCGGGTGGTGCCGATGTCGGCTCCAATGGCGGCGAGGCTGCTCAAGACACGACAGACGCGGATATCGTTGCTCCGCCAACTACCGATGCGGGTGGCGAGCCAAGCCGCGATCCTGCCGCAGCAGAGGCACGACCGAAAGTGGCCGAGGTTGCTCCAGAAAACGATCAGCCGGTCGCTTTGCCGGAACAGGATCAAACGCCGGTTGGCGAAACCGAAGCGACAGAACTGCTCTCTCTCATCAAGGAGAGGAACCCGGTACTGCCGCGCGCGAAAGTTGAGGAAACTGCTCAGCGCGAGCGGGGCGGGACTCCCGATGCAGCAGCTGCCGCCAAGGCGCAGGCTGCCGTGAAGGCGGGTGATCGCGTGGGTTCGGACCAGCGTTCGGTCGCCGTGCCGCAGGGTAATATGTTTGGCGTGCAGGTCGCAGCGGAAAGGGCTCCTGCGCACGCCGCCGTGGTTACGCGCATCAAATTCGCGCTGGAGGGCGATAGCCGTGGCAAGGCCGAGCCCGACGCAGCTAAGGCATCTTCGTTGACACAGCTGGACCCGCTGTCAAAGGCGGTATCGAAAGATCAGAATGGCGAAGCAGCGCCGGATGTTAAAGTGACCGTCTCAGTCGCGGATGCGCAAGAAAAGGGCGATGGTTCCGCGTCGAAAGCAGAGGGTGTTCGCCCGATCGTAACACCGGGCCCTGCGGTAGGGGGTTCCCAACCGTCGACGCCGCTTACCACTCCGCCCGTAACCGGTTTCGGGTTGGCGGGCGCGCTCAGCCAGCAGGTCGTCGACCTAGGGGTCAGCGGTCAGTGGATTGAGGATATCGCGCATCAGATCGCCAGCATTGGCGCAAATCCGGGCCATGGCAGCTTCAAGATCGCCTCGGCCAATCTTGGCGCGGTGCAGGTCGATATTACGCCGGGCGCATTTGGTTCCGACATTCTGATGACTGCCGACAGCGACGCAGCCCAGTCTGTGTTGGCACGCGAAAGCGATCGGCTGGTCCATGACGCGCGCCTTGCTTCGGTTCGTATCGGCGATGTACGTGTCGAGCGGGGGATCGTCGCGCCGGATGCCGCGCGCGGCGATATGAATGGCAACGGTCAGCATGGCGGCAACACGCAATCTGGCAACCAGTCCGCGCTTGCGCAGAACGGCCAACAAAATGGCAGCCAGAGAGGGCAGACCGATCCATCGACAGCATCGGGGCAGGGGCAGGGCCAAAACAGTCCTAAAACTCCGTTCACCAAATCCGTTCTAGATCATGCCGCCTTGGAACATGGCGAAGCCGGACGCAAACGCAGCGATACGGCACGCTACGCCTGAACCGTTGAGCGGCAAGGATCGATGGGACCAGTACGATGAGCGATGATATTGTTGATGCAGAGGAGGTTGCGGCTCCCAAAAAAGGCGGGAAGCTCGTCAAGATCCTGCTTGTCGCGGTCGTCGTGCTGATCATGGGGGCCGCCGGCATCACCGGCGGACTCTATGCCGCAGGCGCTTTCGGCAGCCATGAAGAAGAAGAGGTTGTCGAGGAAGATACCAACAAGCCGCGTCTGGTTCTCAAGGGTGAAGATCCCGTCGCCATCGCAGAGCAGTTTGCAGGTGGTGAGAGCGGACATGGCGACAGTGCGCCTACCAAGCATGTGAAAGTTCCGATCAAGGGCGTAGACCTGCCCGCGCCCAAGGACATTTCCAAATATCAGGCGACCTATTTTCAGATGCCCGCGCCCTACACGTCGAACCTCGCCGATACGGACTCGCTGGTCCAGATCGCGCTTGCCGTTTCGACCTATTATGACGGCCGCGTGATCGATGCGGTCAAAGAGCATGAGATGGCGATGCGCTCCGAGATCCTGATGATGCTGGCGCAGGAAAGCGAGATGGAGATCGCAACACCGAAGGGCAAAATCGCCCTCCAGAAGAAGCTGTCGGCCCTATTAAACAAAATATTAAAGGAAAAGACCGGTTATTCCGGGATTGATAACGTTTATTTTACCAATTTCGTTATTCAATAGCACCGTCCAAGGCCGGAAATCTCCACCGGCCATGGGTGGGGACTTTTCGAACTATGGACGATGTTCAACCCTATAAGTTTGGCAGCTCCGAGCCGCAGACACCTGTGTCGCTCGCGGGGCTCGACCGGCTGGGCGAGCGCATGGTGCGCCATCTGCGCGCATTGATGGAACCTATTGTCGGGGTGAAGCCGGAAATCACCGCGCAGCCCGCCGACATGGTTAACTACGACCTCTGGTCGGCGATGGTGCCGGGCTTCTGCGCGCTTTCAACCTATAAACTGCATCCCCTCAAGGGCATGGTGCTGGTGAAACTGGAAGCTGGCATGATAGCCTCGGTCGTCGAGCGCTTTTACGGCGGGTCGGCGAAACGTCCCGGCCCCGAACGGCTCGAATTTTCCCGCAGCGAAGAACAGACGCTCGTGCGCCTGTCGGATGAGATCATGAAAGTGCTGATCCGCACATGGGCAGACCTTCTGCCGATGGAAATGGCCGTGGTCGCGCGCGAATATGACCCGCAGACGTTGGTTTTCGCCGAACCAAGCGATCAATTGCTCAGCCAGAGCTTCACCATCGGCTTCGACAATGGCGATAGCTGGACGGTGGAACTGATGTTTCCGCTGACCGCGCTGAAACAGCTGGAACCGTTGCTTGCGACCAGTCCCTCCGAGGATATCAAGCATCGCGATCCGCTTTGGCAGGCGCGTCTGGCCCGCCAGATGGGGCAGATCAGGCTGCCTGCGAAAACCGTGCTGGCGCGCCCCACTTTGCAGCTCGATGAGCTGCTCAATCTCAAGGCGGGCGATGTCATTCCCGTCAACATCGCCCGGCACCTGCCGCTGATCGTCGACAACCGCGTCATCGCGCAGGGGTCGATCGGTGAGCAAAATGGCCGTGCGGCCTTTATGATAGAGACCATGAACAAGGACCAAACAGCATGAGCGACATGAGCGAAGCCCCGCGGGCGGAGAGCGCGATCGGCAAAATGAACGCCAGTCCGCAATACCACCTGCTTTCCAGCATTCCCGTTCGAATGACGGTTGAGGTGGGCTCGACCAATCTGCGCCTCTCGGAGATCATGGACCTTGCCGAAGGCAGCGTGATTGAACTGGACCGGCAGGCGGACGATCTGCTCGACATCATGGTCAACGGCGCGCTGATCGCGCGTGGCGAGGTGGTAACGGTCAACGGCCGATATGGCATTCGCGTCGTCGACGTCGCCAATACAGAGGCGATGATGGCCGGCGTCGAACGTCGCGCCTGAACGGGTATCGCTCCATATGACATGGTATTTCATCAAGCTGCTGGTGCTGCTGCCGCTCGTTGCGGGCATGGCCTATGGCGCGCTCTGGCTCTGGCGCAAATATCAGCCCGGTCTGATTGGCGCGCAGGGCGACCGGGCAATCAAGATTATCGAGATGCTGCCTGTGGGCACGTTCGGCAAGCTTGCCGTGGTCGAATTCGAAGGCAAGTGCTTGCTGGTCTCCGTTACACGCGGACGGATCGAGAAGATCGCCGAAGGAGACGGACGTGCGCGCTTCTCATAAGTCGCCCCTCGCGCGCATTTCGGCGCGTCAGGTTCTGGTCGCTATCGTAATTTTGCTTCTCGGTGTCATCACCTTTGCCCACCCTGCACTGGCGCAGGCCGCTCCGGGCTTGCCCGCGCCGACTTCGCCACTGCCACCGGGCGGTGCGCTGACACGCGCGCTGGGCGATGTCTCGGGCGAGGGCGCCCCGCTGTCGCTATCGCTGCAAATCCTCATCCTGATGAGCCTGCTGACGGTATTGCCGTCGCTCATCCTGATGATGACCAGTTTCACCCGGATCATCATCGTCCTGTCGCTGTTGCGGCAGGCACTGGGGCTACAACAGACGCCGCCCAATCAGGTTTTGGTCGGGCTGGCGCTGTTCCTGTCCATCTTCGTGATGCGTCCGACGATAGAGGCGGTGAATACGCAGGCAATGACGCCCTATGGCGCGGGCGAGATCACCATCGAGGAAGCGATCGGCCGTTCCGGCAAGCTGTTCCATACGTTCATGGCGAAGCAGACGCGCGAGAGTGACCTCAAAATGTTTTCCAGCCTTGCAGAAGCGCCGGAGTATCAGACCGTATCGGATGTTCCGTTCACGATCCTGTTGCCCGCGTTCGTCACGAGCGAGCTGAAGACCGCCTTCCAGATCGGCTTCATGATCTTTCTGCCATTCCTGATTATCGACCTGGTGGTGGCGTCCACGTTGATGTCGCTGGGTATGATGATGTTGTCACCGACGATCATATCCATGCCGTTCAAGCTGTTGCTGTTCGTCATGGTGGATGGCTGGGCGCTGACCATGGGGTCGCTCGCCGGATCCTTCGCGACCTAGGGGCGGTTGATCAGATATGGAAAATTCGGATTATTTTGTCGGACTTGCGCAACAGGCGTTGTGGATCACGGCGCTCGCCGCCGCACCTATCCTGATACCGGCGCTGGTGGCCGGCTTGCTGCTGGGCATGGTACAGGCCGCGACCTCAATCAACGAACAGACGCTGACATTCGTGCCCAAGCTGATCGTCGTGGCGGTGATGCTGGCGATATTCGGCGGGTCGGTGATGCTGTTGGTTGCCGATTTCGCACGCGAGATATTCGAGCGTATTCCGGAAATATCGGGCGGCTGACGGGGCAGGGGCGCTAATCATGTTCGCACCCGGCTTCATCGGTGTCGAAACACAACTCTGGGTCTGGCTGGTGGCGATGATCCGTCCTGGCGCGGCCTTTCTTGCCGCGCCGATCTTCAGCGCCCGCGCCGTGCCGGTGCAGCTCCGGCTGATCCTCAGCCTGGCAGTCGGTATGGCCGCGATGAACAGCGTCGTCTTCGAGATGCCCGAGGCCGGGCTTATCAGCGTATCCGGCCTGCTGATGGTGGCAGGTGAAGTGCTTGCCGGCCTCGCCATGGGGTTCGCGCTTCAGATCGGCTATGCCGCCGCGTTTGTCGCCGGGGAAACAATTGCCAACGCGATGGGGCTGGGCTTCGCGTCGATGGTTGATCCGCAATCGGGCCAGTCAACGCAGGTGGTCGGGCAGTTTCTGGCGATTCTCGCCACTTTCATCCTGCTTGCGATGGACGGGCACCTGCTGCTCACCAGCTATGTAGTGCAAAGCTATCAGGCGCTTCCGCCTGGCGGGCCGATGCTGTCCAACGATGCGATCTATGGCCTCGTGATGTTCGGTGGCGCCTTGCTGGGTGCGGGTCTGACCGTTGCATTGCCCGTGGGTTTCGCGCTTATCCTGATACAGCTGGTGATGGGCATGCTCGCTCGCTCGGCACCCTCGCTCAACCTGTTCGCTGTCGGCATTCCAGTCGCGCTTATTGTCGGGCTAATCCTGCTGGCCATGACCGCGCCGATCATGGGGCAGGGGATTGCCGACGCGCTTCGCCAAGGGCTCGACCAGGCCCAGATCATCGCAGAGGGACGCTGACATATGGCGCAGCAATCCAACGGCGGCGGCGAGAAGACCGAGAAGCCAACAGTCAAGAAGCTGCGCGATGCCGCCAAGGAAGGCGACATCCTTCAGTCCAAGGAGCTGGCAACAGCGCTGGTGATCATGGCGGGGGCGGCATGGCTGGCCGTTGCCGGGCCGATGATGATGGGCGCGTTGCAGGACATGCTAACCAGCGCATTGCGGTTCAGCCGCGAGGATGTTGTCGCGTTCGAGCCGGCGCAACGCACATACTCCCTCGCCTCCGGACTGCTGTTGCCCGTGGGCGGCATCATGGTCGCGACTATTCTCGCGGCTATCGCGTCGCCTGCAATGCTGGGTTCGCTGGGCTTCCGCGCCAATGCGTTCAAACCCAAAGCGTCGAAGCTCAATCCGGCCAATGGCCTCAAGCGCATGTTTGGAACAAACGGGCTTATCGAGCTGGGCAAGTCGATCGCCAAAGTCGTTCTGCTCGGCGCCATCGGCATCTGGCTGATCTGGGACCGGTTGACGACAATTACGGCCATGGGGTCGATGAACCTGTCCGGCGCGCTTGTCGAACTTGGCCATATATTCGTGTTCGCCTGCCTAGTGATGGGCGGCGCACTCTTCATTATCGCCGGTATCGACGTGCCGAGCCAGATGTTTCAGCGTGGCAAACGGCTCGCCATGAGCAAGCAGGACATCAAGGACGAGAACAAGGAAACCGAGGGCTCGCCTGAACTCAAGGGGCATATCCGTCGCAAACAATATGAAGTGATGTCCGGCAGCGCGCGCAAAGCCGTGACCGAGGCGACAGTCGTGCTGATGAACCCGACCCACTTTGCGGTCGCGCTGCGGTACAACCCGCTGAAGGGCGATATGGCGCCCGTCGTTGTCGCGCGCGGATGCGATGCGATGGCGATGGCTATCCGCGATCTGGCCGAGGGCAGCCAGGTGCCCGTGCTGCAATATCCTGAATTGACCCGCGCACTCTATTTTACGTCGCGCGTCGGGCAGGTCGTGGACGAGGCGCTCTATGTCGCCGTTGCGACAATTCTCGCCTTCCTGCACCGGGTCGACGCTCGCATGGCGAGCGAATATGACCGGCCCTATATCGATCTGCCGGACAATATGCGTTTTGATGCGGATGGGAAAAACACCGATAAATCCGATGGATAGCGATTCGAGCGGGAGCGCAAAAAAGCGTTAATTTCGGTTTAAGTCGATTTGTCCGCACTTGCTTTACAGGACCCGCCTATACCGGGTGCCATGAATGAGTTCGTGCCTCGAATTGATGCGGTTTCGGCCGATCGCGCTATCGCTGTACGCCCGGTACAGCCGGTGGCGGCGGTGCAGGCGGCTGCGGCGTCCGGCCAGTCGGCCGCGGGGGGAAACGCCAACGCCGATGGCGGCGAGCAGGCGCGGCGCGAACATATGGCGAGCGCTTCGGATTATGCACGCGTTCAGGCCCGGATTGCCGATATTCTTGCCGACGTGGATGCAGCCAAGGATCATCCGGCGGCTACCCTGCAAAACAGTGTTGACCGGCTTGAAGTGGCGCGGCAGCCCGTGGTGATAATTCCGATGCCGCCCGCCAGTATCGAACAGATCGAACGAGCGGTAGCGCTTGCCAAGGATATGGTGAAACACGCTGCGCTCACGCGGGCGGCGCAGGCCAATGTGCCTACTGGAGCTGTCGATAAGCTCATGGCGCTCTCCACCTGAATTTTTCCGCCAGAAAATTCCGTCCAAATTTCTGCATTCATCGCTAAATTTACCGGTGACCGTGCCGTTCTACCACTCAGAGGGGAATGGATATGGTCAGTATCGGTTCAAGCATTGCAAATCTTCTGGGTACCGGGTCGGGCATCGACACGACTGCGCTCGTTTCGCAGCTCGTCAGCGCGACGCGCGAACCGCGTCAGGCTGTCATCGCCCAGCGCCAGAGCCTGAACGGCTCTCGCATTTCGGCATTGGCATCGGCCACTGGGTCGCTCGATACATTCTCCAACACGCTCACCGAAATCCTGAAGGATGCGGCGTTCGCGGGTCAGCCTGCGTCCAACGATCCCACCATCGCGGCGCTCAGCCTGCTGCCCGGCGGCGTGCCCAAGGGTCTGCCCGCACAGCTGGAAGTGCTCCAGATGGCATCGGCGCAGGTGCTGGAATCCATTAACCTCAGCGCAAAAACCGATCCGGTCGGTCTCGGCACGCTGACGCTCACCACGGCGTCGGGTGTGCACACGATCACGATCGATGGCACCAACAACTCGCTCGACGGACTGGCTTCGGCCATCAACGCCGCCGATGCGGGCGTCACGGCCAGCATCGCCGTCGATAATCGCGGCGCGCGCCTGGTGCTTGGGCTCGCCCTTGGCGATCTCCGCCCAGAACGCCACCCGATCCTGCCGCCACGCCAC
>CAYGOH010000006.1:18189-24133 GCA_964351385.1 uncultured Sphingobium sp.
CGCGCGCCTGGTGCTGAAGGGCGAGACGGGCGACGTCAACACCTTCACGCTGACCAAGGAAGCGGCCGACACCGCCGATGCGACATTGGCGCAGTTCACGTTCGACGGTGTGTCTGGCGGCATGGTGAAGACGCAGAGCGCGCTCGACAGCATCGTCAAGATCGACGGCATCGAGCATCAGAACGACACCAATACGCTGGATACGGCGCTGCCCTTCGTGCGCATCGACCTCAACAAGGCGTCGCCCGGCACGCTGGTGACGCTCGCGAGCACCGAGCCGACCTCGTCGGTCAAGGATCTGCTCAAGGATTTCGTTGGCGCATACAATCAGCTGCGCTCTGCGCTCAACGAAGCGACCGCCGCAGGCACCGACACGCTGAGCGCAGGTGCGCTGGCCGGCGATGCGGGCGTGCGCGACATGATGCGGAAACTCGCAAGCATCTCGACCACTGCGCTCGCAACCGGCGGCCAGTACAGCACACTGAGCGATATCGGCGTATCGACCAACCCCGATGGCACGCTGAAACTCGACGAAGCACGCCTCGACAGTGCGATCGCCGCCGATCCCCAGTGGGTTGCGCAGATGATCAACCCGGCGGTCAGCACAGCCGCCACCCCCGGTCTCGCCAAGATTGTTTCGGATGTGAAGGATGCCATCAAGGCGGACAATGGTTCGCTTGCATCCTCAAAATCCAAATATGACAAGCTGGCGGCGGAATATGCCAAGCAGATGGAAAAGCTCAATCAGGACATGGACAATTATGAAGAGCGCCTGTCGTCCGTCTACACGGCGATGGAAACCAAGCTGATGGCGCTGAAAGCCACCCAGAGCTATCTCGATCAGCAGATCGCCATCTGGAACAACAAAGACGATAATTAAAACATAAAATCAGATAATTAAAATAAGGACCTGAGAAAATGTATCATTCGCCTGGATTTTCCGGATCGGCCAGTCGTCGCTATGCCGCCGTTCATGCAGGAAGCCGCATCGAAGCGGCAAATCCGCACGGCCTTGTCAAAATATTGTTCGAGGAACTGTTGCTGGCGATCGAGGATGCGGCGCTCGCGCTCACCCAGGCCGATCGGACAAAGGCCAATGAAAAGCATCTGCGCGCGTTGGCGATCATCCACGCGCTCGATTCCAGTCTGGATTTCGACAAGGGCGGCGACATCGCGCTCGGCCTTGCGCAAATCTACAAGGAAAGCCGCAGGCTGATGATATCGGCCTATCAAAGCGGTCAGGCGGTTGAAGCGCGCAAGGCGCACAGCATCATCTCCGAAATCGCCGATGCGTGGAACAGGATCGCGTAAAGGTTGACGCCAGCCGGGGCGCCGCGATATAGGCAGCTCTCGCAACAAGGGCGGCCCGGCGGGGTCGCCTTTTTGCGTTTTCACAGGATTTCGCGTTCATTGATCAAAAGGCCGCAAGGCAGTTCAGAAAGGGAAGCTCATGTCGATCACGCCGCTCATGCCCGTTTATCCTCGGTGCGATGTGCGTCCGGTGCGCGGTGAAGGCTGCTATCTGTTCGGTGAGCGCGGTGAACGCTATCTCGATTTTGCCAGCGGTATTGCGGTCAACGCGCTGGGGCATGGTGACGCGCGCCTCGTGAAAACGATTGCCGATCAGGCTGCGACGCTGATGCATGTGTCGAACCTCTACGGAAGCCCGCAAGGGGAGAAATTCGCGCAGATGATCGTCGATACGACGTTCGCTGACACGGTTTTCTTCACCAACAGCGGCGCGGAAGCGGTTGAATGCGCCATCAAGACCGCGCGCCGCTATCATTATGCTAACGGCCAGCCGGAACGGCACAAGATCATCACTTTCGGCAACGCCTTTCATGGGCGCACGCTTGGCACGATTTCAGCCACCAACCAGCCAAAGATGCGTGACGGGTTCGAGCCGCTGCTGCCCGGTTTCGATGTCATCGCGTTCAATGACCTGGAGGCAGCGGCCGCGGCGATAGACGATGAGACCGCCGGGTTCATGCTGGAACCCGTGCAGGGCGAAGGCGGCATCATGCCGGCGACGCAGGAGTTCATGGAGGGTCTGCGCGCGCTGTGCGACGACCATGGCCTGCTGCTTATCCTCGATGAAGTGCAATGTGGTGTCGGGCGTACCGGCACGTTGTTCGCGCATGAGCAATATGGCGTGACGCCCGATATCATGGCGGTCGCAAAGGGCATCGGCGCAGGCTTTCCGCTCGGCGCATGCTTGGCGACCGAAGAAGCAGCCAAGGGCATGGTGTTCGGCACCCACGGATCGACCTATGGCGGCAACCCTCTCGCCATGGCGGTTGGCTCAACCGTTTGGGGCGTGATTTCAGACCCTGAGTTTCTGGCACATGTACGGGCGATGGGCGAACGGTTGCGCAGCGCGCTGGAACAACTCATTCCCAACCATGATGCGCTCTTCGACAGCGTGCGTGGCAAGGGGTTGATGCTTGGCATCAAGCTGAAAAGCGATAGCCGCGCCTTTGTTGCGCATCTGCGCGATCATCATGGCTTGCTGACGGTCGGGGCGGGCGACAATGTCGTGCGCATCTTGCCACCGCTTGTGATCAATGAAGGCCATATTGCGGAATGTATTGAAAAATTATCAGCCGGCGCGCGGGATTATGTTCCCTCGCCCGCGACCTGACAGGGGGCTGATATGACACGGCATTTCCTTAATCTCGCCGATGCGGGCAGCGACGCGATCGCCGCGATGTTGAATGACGCCATCGATCGCAAGACGGCGCGCGCAGACAGAACCAAGGGGGCTGTCGATGCCGATGCTCCGCTTGCCGGGCATGTGCTGGCGATGGTGTTTGAGAAGAATTCGACGCGAACGCGCGTTTCGTTCGACATGGCGATGCGTCAGCTCGGCGGGTCAAGCCTCATTCTTGACGGCGGAACCTCTCAGTTGGGTCGCGGAGAGACGGTAGCCGACACCGCGCGCGTGCTCAGCCGCATGTGCGACGCGATCATGATCCGTACGGACGACCATGCCAAGATCGAGGAAATGGCGCATTACGCAACCGTTCCGGTCATTAATGGTCTAACGGACTTGTCGCACCCCTGTCAGATCATGGCTGATCTGCTGACAGTCATCGAGCATGGGCTGGCCTTGCCCGGCAGCCAGTGGGCGTGGCTGGGCGACGGCAATAATGTGCTGCACTCGATCATAGAGGCGGCGGGCCTGATGAAGTTCGATGTTCGCATCGGCGTTCCGCACGGTTATGATCCCGACCCGTCCTTCGCAATTGCCGCGCGGGAGCTGGGCTCGATCATCAAACTGACCCGCAACGCGCAAGAGGCGGTGCATGGAGCAGATGTGATCGTGACCGACACCTGGGTTTCGATGGGGCAGGCGCATGCCGAGGAAAAGCTCGCGGCGATGATGCCTTATCAGGTGACCGAGGAATTGATGAGATCGGCAAAGCCTGCCGCGAAATTCCTTCACTGTCTGCCTGCGCATCGCGGCGAAGAGGTGGTGGACGCGGTCATTGATGGTCCCCAGTCGCTTGTCTGGGATGAAGCCGAAAATCGCCTTCACGCACAAAAATCGGTCTTGCTGTGGGCGCTTGGCAAATTGTGAGTTGCCATCACGTCGTCAGACCCCATGTCCGATCATATGAGGGCGGACATAGTCGATGAGTGAGCAGGCGATCGATCGCGCGCTGGGTTTCACCATACCGTCCCGCAATGTGCGGGGCCGGGTGGTGCGGCTTGGGCCGGTGTTGAACGAAATATTGGCAGCGCATGCCTACCCGCCGGTGGTCGAGCGCCTGCTGGCCGAAGCGCTCGTGCTGGCCGGATTGCTGGGCAGCACGCTCAAAAATGATGCCGGGCAGCTTCCCCTGCAGGCGCAGACCGAAGCAGGGGTCATCAGCTTGCTCGTGGCCGATTATATGGCCGCCGTCGATGGCGGATCGTTGCGCGGATATGTGCAGTTCGACCCGGACAAACTGGTGATACAAGGGGCAGACCCGTCGCTCTTCGGCCTGTTCGGCAAGGGGTATCTGGCGATTACCGTCGATCAGGCGGCAACGGCGGGGGCGGAGGCGCAGCGCTATCAGGGTATCGTGCCGCTGGAGGGCGAATCGCTGGGCAAGGCGGCGGAGCATTATTTCCTGCAATCCGAACAAATCCCCAGTTTCGTGCAGATCGATGTTCAGCATAACCCAGACGGCGGCTGCGTTGCGGGCGGTATGCTGGTGCAGCACCTTCCCGAGGGCGAGGTCGGCCGCGAGCGGCTGCATGTGCGGCACGATCACCCTGAATGGGAACATGTGCAGATCCTGTCACAAACGCTGAAACCCAGCGAATTGACCGATGGCTCGCTGGGTCTTGATGAGATTGTGTGGCGGTTGTTCCACGAAGAGGAAGAGGTGCGCGTGCAGCAGGATGGCGCGCTGGTGAAAGGGTGCCGCTGCGACGAGACCCATATTCGCAACGTCATTGGCCGTTTTCCCGCCAATGAGCGCGCGGCGATGGCCGACGATGCAGGCCATATCAATGTCGATTGCGCCTTTTGTTCGCGGATTTTCCCGATTTCGCTCGCCAGTCTGACGAACTAGGGCGTGTTAACCCTCTTTGTGCGGAATCCATCCTGATTCTGCCTTAATCTTGCATTATATATGTGCACTTGGGGACGCATAAATCGCTCCGGCCGAGATCGGCGAAGCGACAAACGGCAGGATTTTTTGGCGGATGGTCAATCTGTGTATCCGTATTGTGGGACTGGCGGGGCTCGGTCTTTTCAGCACGGCGGCGATGTCTCCGGGCGGCAAGGCTCCGGCTGCGCCGAACATGGCTGCGCTGCGTGGGCTCGAAAAAGGGCAGTGGGAATTGCGGGAACGCGGCACGAAGCGTTCGGATGCCCCACGTCAGCGCATCTGCGTGGGCGACCCTGCGCAGCTTTTGCACGTTCAGCATAAAAATGGCGGCTGTAGCCGTTTTGTCGTGTCCGATACGCAGGATCATGCGGTCGTAACCTATCAGTGCAGCGACAGCGGCAATGGCCGTACCGATCTGCGCGTGGAAACGCCGCGTCTGGTGCAGATAGACGCGCAGGGCATTTCGCATGGCGCGCCGTTTGCTCTGTCGCTGGAGGCACGGCGCACCGGCGATTGTCCCTGATAACGGGCAACCGGGTTGCGCACGTTACGCGATGGGGTTAGCGCGCGCCTATGACACAAGCGGAACAAAATAAGGCGGTCGTGCTGCTTTCGGGCGGGCTTGACAGTTTCGTCGCTGCAGCGTTGGCGCGTGAAGCGGGTCTGCAGCTTTACGCGCTGACGATCGACTATAACCAGCGGCACCGCGTCGAGCTGGACTCCGCGCGCGCAATCGCCCGGACGCTTGGCGTCGAACGGCACGTCGTTTTACCGCTCGACCTCACGGCATTTGGCGGATCGGCTCTCACGGCGGGAGACATCGCGGTTCCAAAAGATGGCGTCGGGGCGTCGGGAGAGGGCGGTATACCCGTCACCTATGTCCCTGCCCGCAACACCATCTTCCTGTCCCTGACACTCGGCTTCGCAGAGGTAGTCGGCGCCAATGACATTTTCATTGGCGTCAATGCACTCGATTATTCGGGCTATCCCGATTGCCGGCCCGATTTCATCGCCGCTTTTCAGGCGATGGCGACGCTGGCCACGCGCGCCGGGGTCGAGGGCGATCCGGTGCGGATCAACACGCCGCTGCAATATATGACGAAGGCCGACATCGCGCGCGAAGCCGAGCGGCTTGGTCTCGACGCCGGGCTTTCCTGGTCCTGTTATGACCCGACGCCCGATGGCAAGCATTGCGGCGTGTGCGATGCGTGCAGGTTGCGCGCGAAGGGCTTTGACGAGGCGGGCCTTGCCGACCCGACGATCTACGCATGAGCTACGCCGTCAAGGAAATGTTCCTGACGTTGCAGGGGGAGGGCGTTCGCGCGGGGCGTCGGGCTGTCTTC
>CAYGOH010000006.1:24143-31758 GCA_964351385.1 uncultured Sphingobium sp.
TCCTGCGCTTTGCCGGGTGTAATTTGTGGAGTGGCCGGGAGCAGGACCGTGCAAGTGCGATCTGTCGCTTTTGCGATACTGATTTCGTCGGCGCGGACGGGGAAAATGGCGGCCGATATTCGGCGGACGAGCTGGCCGGAAAAGCTGCGCAACTGTGGGGTGAGGGCGGCCAGAAGCGGTATATCGTCCTGACCGGTGGAGAACCGATGCTCCAGGTGGACGATGCTCTGGTCGATGCGCTGCACGGGCACGGATTTGAGATCGCCATCGAAACCAATGGTACGATAGCGGCGCATCCCGGCATTGACTGGGTCTGCGTCAGCCCCAAGGCGGGCAGCGAAGTGGTCCAGCGCGCCGGCGACGAGCTGAAACTGGTCTGGCCGCAACCTGCCGAGCCCCTAGCGGAACACGGATTGGAAGACGTTGAAAGCTGGAATTTCGGCCATTTCCTGATCCAGCCGCTGGATGAGGCGGGGAAAACGGGCCAGCATACGCAGGCCGCCATCGCCCTGGTAATGGACCGTCCGCAATGGCGACTGTCGCTGCAAAATCACAAGCAGCTCGGGCTCAAGTAAATTCTTATTTGCCCGGCTTGGCCGCGTATTTTTCCCACGCCTCCTGGCAATTGTCGCGCAGCGTATCGCGCTTCCAGCATTTTTTGGTGAACAGCGGCAGGGTCGCGCGGAAATTATAGGCAGGGTCGGTGAAATACTGGTCGCCGATGGGGACCAGCGCCTTGCGAACCTCGCCCAGACGTTGTTGCGCCAATGAGCCGAGCGAACCGCGCGGTGCGAAAATGGCATCGCGGCCCACGCTGCCCATGACTGCGCAGAAATCACGCTGCGCATGGACCGTGGAGTAGGAGGAATAGGCCTTGGTATTATATTGATCGAGCGCGCGTTGACCGGCGCGGCCGCGTCCAGCCGTCCGCTGGAAATAGGCGGTCAAGGTGTTGAACGCGCCCGACAGTTCATCCTCATGATGGGCGAGCGTCGCGTTGTAATTGCTGACGGTCAGTAGGCTCGGTTCGAAATCGCATTGCAGGGCCGCGACGTTCATCGCCACGCGCAGGTGCCAGAGCAGCCCTGCCCGCATTTCTGCGGCCGTAGCGCCGGGCAGGTTGAGCTGTAACTGCGGCTCGGCACCCGTGACCGGAGGCCCGGACAGGTCCGGCGCGGCATAATAGAATTGGGCATTGGCGCCCATCGGCAGAATCGCGGTCATGCCAATTGCGGCGAGAGCGGTTCCAAACTTTATAGTGTTTTTTATGATGTTTCTCATTGTGCGGCTACCACCTCTTCATCGCCGGAATCAGCCGTGCCGCTGCTGTTGTCAGCGGAAGCCATGGGGGGGACGGCGCTGTTTCCAACAGCGCCTTCATTGCCTGCCGACGCCATAGCCGTGCCTTCGACCTGAACGCCGTCCAAATCCGTCATCGCATCATTGATCGTGCCGTCGGCCTTTTGCAGGCCAGTCATTTCCACGTCCGAGCTGTTGCCGCTGTTGGATTCTCCCCCGCATCCAACAAGCAAAGCCGGAAGGGCGATCGATACCAACCCCCAGCGATAGCCCCGTGAGAAAAAAGGCATTCCTGTCTCCTTATGTCCGACCCCGTTAACCATGACAGTAACAACGGAATTCGAAATGCTCAAGCAGAGCAGCTATCAGGTGCGGGGCAGCGACGCAGGCTCGCGATAAACGCCGGGAAATGCCTCTTCAGGGCGTCGTCGAACTCGGCCATCGACACGTCCTTGCCAAGCGCCGCCAGGCTGGTCACCGGATATTCGCTGATGCCGCAGGGCACGATGCCCGAGAAATGGGAGAGGTTGGGATCGATATTGACCGAAAAGCCGTGCAGCGTGACCCAGCGGCGCACGCGCACGCCGATCGCGCCGATCTTCGCCTCCGCGCCATCCGGGGTGTCGGTCCAGATGCCGATCCGTCCCTCGGCACGGCGTGCCCCCACGCCGAAATCGGCAAGCGCCGCGATGACCCAGCCTTCCAGATTATGCACGAAATTGCGCACGTCCCGGCCACGTTTGGCAAGGTCGAGATTCAGATATCCGACGCGCTGACCGGGGCCGTGATAGGTGTAGCGCCCGCCGCGCCCCGCCTCGAACACAGGAAAGCGCGGGTCGAGTAGCTCGGCGCGGTCCGCGCTTGTCCCCGATGTATAAAGCGGTGGATGTTCGATCAGCCAGACACGCTCCTGCGCGGTGCCCGCATGGATTGCGGCAGCGCGCGCCTCCATGTCGGCAAGTGCGTCAGGGTAGGCAACATGGTCCTCTTCAACCCGCCATTCGATTGTGTTCAGTGCACCTTCATCGCTCATGGCTTCTCTTGACGCGGATCGGTGCAGCCATCAAGAGGTGATCGGAATTGACCGATATGTCGGAAATGAGAGCAAGGAGCGTTGGAAATCATGAAGCAGGTGTCGATCGGTGCGGCATGGACCGAGGCCAACCTGTTCATCAGGCGCGAAGCGGGCCTGTTGTTTCCTGTGATCCTGCTGTTCGTGGCCATACCGATGGCGCTGATTTTTCAGGCCATCCCGGAAGAACTCAGGAACATGAAGCCGGGCGGAGAGGTGCCGACACCGCAGCTGCCGGGGTCTTCACTTGTGCTGATGATTGTCTGCGCGGTGGTGATGATCGGCGGCACACTGAGTTGCTACACATTGGCGCTCAAGCCGGGCATCAGCCTGCGGGAGGCGTTGATCCATGGCTTTCGTCGCATACCTGTCTCTCTGACGGCCGGGTTGCTGATCGCGTTCGTGCTGGCCGTACCGATGACGCTGTTGGGATTTATCGCGCCGGGCGCAGGTGAGGTTTTCGTGTTGGTGGCCGCGTTGTTCATCTCGGCGCGTCTCGTACCGCTCAATGCCATTATCGTGGACCGGCAGAAGGGGGCGTTCACTGCCCTGCGTCTGAGCTGGGATCTGACAAAGGGCAACACCGGGCGACTGCTGCTTTTTATCATTGCCGTCACAATTCCCATCATTCTTGCCCGGATCGTCGCGGAGCTTTTGCTGGGCCTCGTCGGACTGTCATTGGGTGGCCCCGAGCTTGGCCGGCAGGCTGGCGATCTGGGAGCCGCGACCGCCATGGCCGTGGGGCAGGTCTATATGATCGTGATGTCGTCGCGCCTGTATCGACAGCTCGAAGATTGATCTGCATTAGGCCGCGCGGACGAATTCGGGCAGGAGAGCCGATGTCCGTTGTTCGAGGCCATCGTCCGAAACGGGCATTCCGGACGCGACAACATTGCGGACATTCAGCCTGCCATGTATAATGCTGACGGATTAGGTTTTGGAGGCCGACCGTGCTAAGAGCGGACTGCTGACGTCGAAATTTGCGACGGACTTCGACATTTGCCGACCGCCGTTTGCTTCTTTGGCCCCGGCGTAAACCAGACGACGACTTCCTTTCATCGGACGATTTTATGCACCACCCTTGCGCAGTTTCGCGCACGGGCAACCGACGTTCAAGAGAGGAACGCACATGTCTAAAGTAGGCACCGTAAAATTCTTCAATACCGATAAGGGCTATGGCTTCATCCAGCCCGACGATGGTTCCGCCGACAGCTTCGTTCATATTTCGGCTGTTCAGGCTGCGGGTATGCAGACGCTCGATAAGGAGCAGCGCCTGAACTACGAGGTGGAAACAGGACGAAATGGCAAGGAGAGCGCCGTCAATCTCTCTAGTGCCGATTGACCATTTCGCATGGATGCGTCGGCTCGTCTTCGCATCCATGCTCCTGCTTTCATGGGAGGGAGCGACCGATGGCAGACACCTATGAGTCTTGTTGCGAACGTGCCGATGCCGCAGCGGCTGCAGCGGAAAATGCCACTTTGGAGAACGTGCGCGAACGTGAATTGCGCGCTGAAAAGACTTGGCGAGGCTTGGCCAATAAGGCTCAAGCGGTTGCCAAACAACGTGAAAGGCTCCAGCGCGAAAAAGCCGAGCAATAGATCGTAAAGACCGACAGAGGAAGCCATGCTCGGTTCATTGGCATGGTGCCGGAAACTGCCGTTGGAGCAACGCCCGCTCTCCACAACATTTCGAACATCCAGCGCGGGTGGAATGTACAGTGAAGGCTGACGCTCGTGAGCAGTAGAGTGTGTTGATGTCACCTATCGCGGTATCTTCAAGATCGGCACATGCGGGGCTGCATCGGGGGCGAGCAGCCCGGTGAGGCGTGGGTCGGGAAAGGTTTGAATCGTTCGGCCGACCGCCGTGAACCCATTTTGCGCATAGGTTGCAAGCGCGCGCGGGTCATCGAGCGAACAGGTGTTGACCGTCATATGCGTGACGCCCTTGCGCCAGCCATAGGTCATTGCCTGCGCCATCAGCCATCGGCCAAATCCTTGCCCCGCAAGTTGGGGAACAAGGCCGAGGAAGGCTATCTCGCAGCGCCCTTCGTCCCGAAAATCAAGTTCCAGAATGCCGACCTCAATGCCCTTGGGATCCAGCACCGCATAGATGTCGACCAGCGGGTCGTGAATGATCGACGTCAGCTCATGATTGCTCATCGCGAGGCGGGAAAACCATAGCCAGGGTTCGCCAATGCGCTTGAAGAGAACCCGGTATTTCTCAAGCTCGGGCTGGCTCCACTTCTCCATGCGCAGCGGTGTCGCCTGCACAGGGGAGGGTTTCGGGCGTCGCCGGAGTTCGAGATACGTTACTATAGTGGCAACGTCCCGCGCATTAACGGGGATCAGCGTCACGATGTCCCCTCCGGCATGTCTTCAGTCCCCCCTCAGCTCCAGCGCGCCAGCGGCGGCAGGCTCATCAATGTGGCGTCAATGTTGCCGCCCGTTTTCAATCCGAACAGCGTACCACGATCATAGACAAGATTGAATTCGGCATAGCGTCCGCGCCATTCGAGCTGTCGTATTTGATCCTCTTCCGTCCACGGCATCGCCATGCGCCGCCGCACGATTGGGGGATAGGCGGCGAGGAATGCTTCGCCCACTGCGCGGGTGAAGGCGAAATTCGCATCGAAGCCGCTGTCATCCGGGCACTCCAGATGATCGTAGAAAATGCCGCCAACGCCGCGATGCACCTTGCGGTGCGGGATGTAGAAATAATCGTCCGCCCATTTCTTGAAGCGCGGATAATAGGTTGGGTGATGCGCGTCGCATGCGGACTGGAGCGTGGCGTGAAAATCCGACGTGTCCTGATCATAGGGAATAGGTGGGTTGAGGTCTGCCCCGCCACCGAACCAGCGCTTCGTCGTGACCAGAAAGCGCGTATTCATATGCACGGCGGGCACATGCGGGTTGGTCATGTGCGCGACGAGGCTGATGCCGGTTGCGAAAAAATCCGGGTTCTCTCCGTCCGCGCCGTTGATCGTTTTGGCGAATTCCGGGGCGAAGCTGCCGCCGACGGTCGAAACATTGACGCCGACCTTTTCAAACACCTTGCCGTGCATCACGCCGCGGACGCCGCCGCCGCCTTCACCCGGAGCGATTCCCTCGGCCTCACGATCCCACTGCGTGTAGTCGAAGCGCGCGCTGCTGCCCGCCTCCTGTTCGATGGCCTCGAATTCGGCGCATATCCTGTCGCGCAGCGATTCGAACCAGCTTTTCGCCTGTGATTGTTGGTCGTCGAGAGAAATCATGAAGGATAGAGTCCTGTTTGCCGGAGGGCTTCGCCCAGAGCGATGCCTGCGGCCACCGCAATATTCAAGGACCGAATGCCCTGCGCCATGGGAATCCTTATCCGCATATCGGCTCGATCGTGAATGTCGTCCGGCACGCCCGCGCTTTCCGACCCGAGCAGAAGTATGTCGTCCTCCGCGAAACCGGCGTCGGGCAGCCGGGTGTCGCCACGGCTGGTCAGCAGCACGATCCGCTTGCTGCTGCTGGAAGGCGCGGCGAAAAATGCTTCGGCATTTTCATGTCGCTGGATGTCGGCCGTGATGCCATAATCCATCGCAGCACGCTTCAGTTGTTTGTCGGACGCGGGAAAGCCGCAGGGCATGATGATATCAAGCGGCACCGAAAAGCAGGCGGAAAGGCGGATAATCGTTCCCACATTTCCGGCGATATCGGGTTGATACAGGGCAAGTCGCATTGTGACGCTCTAGCCAGAGCCCTACGCTTTGTCACTTGGGGTCAGGGCCCGTTAATTGCAGGGATTGAGGTGCCCCGTTGCGGGATGAGATGCGAGGAGGGCCGTGAAAAGCGGGGCCTGAGCCCCGGTTGAGCGGTTCGATGAAGCAGCTCGCCGGCAACGGGGCATCCGAAGGACTTGAGGCAAAAGGGCTCAGCGCTTTGTCGCTCTCTTGTCAAATAGCGCCACTATTCTCCGCGTTCGCTCCGCGCTCTGAACCCTTTTGCCTCAAGCCTCGACCCTGAAATCGACGGGTCCTGACCCTTGGCTTCAAATAGCTGTTGGCAAATTGCCGTTTAGGGCGCTATCAGGCCCGCGAACGCGCCGAGGGGGGCAGCGACATTCCGTGCGTTATGTACGTCAAACCCCTTGAAAAAGCCCGGAGGTACGGGCATTGCAGCGCACAAATGGCCGGTTCGGGTTCGTCGTGAATCGGCCTTGAACGACAAGGGTTGAGTGCATGGCGACAGTGGAAAATACGGCAGGCGACGGTATTTCGACAGAGAGCGACGGCGTTCGGCGGCGCGACTTCATCAACATAGCCGCAGTGAGCTTTGCTGGTGTGGGCGGTGTTGTTGCGGTTTTGCCGCTGGTCGATCAGATGAACCCCAGCGCGGACGTGCTTGCGCTTTCTACCACGGAAGTCGACATTTCGGCTATTCAGCCCGGGCAGGCGATCAAGACGACCTATCGCAGCCAGCCTTTGTTTGTTCGCCACCTGACGGACAAGGAAATCGCGGAAGCCGATGCGGTGAAGGCAGACGATCTTCGCGATCCGCAAACGCTGGAAGAGCGTACCGTCGATGGCAAGAAGCAGTGGCTGATCACCATGGGTGTCTGCACCCATCTGTGCTGCGTTCCGCTGGGCGCGGGAGAGGGCGAGAACCGCGGCGAATTCGGCGGTTATTTCTGCCCGTGCCACGGCTCGCACTATGATACGGCAGCGCGCATTCGCAAAGGCCCGGCACCCCTGAACCTGGAAGTGCCGCCTTACACATACACTTCTGACACCGCCATTCTTGTAGGCTGAGGAACGGATCCATGAGTTTTCCCTGGGCAAACGAATATACCCCCAAGGCTCCACTGATGCAGTGGATCGACCAGCGCCTGCCATTGCCGCGCCTGGTTTATAATTCCATCGGCGGCGGCTATCCGGTTCCGCGCAACCTCAACTATTTCTGGAATTTCGGCGTGTTGTCGGGTCTCGCTCTGGTGATCCAGATCGTCACCGGCATCATCATGGCGATGCATTATGGCGCGAATGAACTCGTTGCTTTCGCCACCGTCGAACATACGATGCGGGACGTCAATGGCGGCTGGCTGATGCGGTATGCGCACGCCAACGGCGCCAGCTTCTTCTTCATCGTGGTGTATATCCATATTTTCCGCGGCCTCTATTTCGGTGCCTACAAGGCGCCGCGTGAGATGGTCTGGCTGCTCGGTCTCGTGATCTTCCTGCTTATGATGGCGACTGCGTTCATGGGCTATGTGCTGCCCTG
>CAYGOH010000007.1:0-16305 GCA_964351385.1 uncultured Sphingobium sp.
AGCTGCGGCGGTCGCTTGTAGGAGAGAACGCAGCGCAGGCAGCGCCGTTCGTCGCATACCTCCTTGTTCTCCCGCCACAAAACATGCGTCGGGCACACCAGCCAATGCTCATGCGCCTCGTAAATCTTGATGCCGTCGCCAATACCGAGGACCCCCGGCCCACCGGCGAGCGAGACGTTATTGTACCAGATCACATCGAAATTGCCCGGCGCGAGCAGGTCGCGAAGGGCGCTGCCATGCACTAGCGGGCTACCCAATTGATGCGTCACCAGGCTGGAAAAGGTGCCCAGAGACGACTTCAACCCGACCACCTCTATACGGTCGTCACCAGCCACAGGCACAGGTTCTGCCCCGGCGAGCGCCAGATAGGCATCCCGGTCGTGAATGACGGTGATCTTGTGACCCCGGTCGGCGAGTGCAGTCGCCAGACGCTGGATCGCAATCCCGTCTCCGCCAAAATTATAGGGCGGATAAAAGGTCGTGAGCATGGCGATTTTTAGTTCGGACATGCCTTCATTTCCGGTTGCATTATTCACAATTACTTTGGGCAGAGATTCGTCACTGTTTCAGCCAGTGTGACACATCTCTCTTTATTATTTCTTGCAGTTGCACAATATCTTCCTGCAACCGCTCAATCAAAAGCGCTCTGGCAGCCCGCGACATCGTCTCACGCGACAGGTTGCGGCGCGACACCATATCGCGAATTGTCCTGCGTGCGCTCTGCGGAATGACCAATGCGGCAAGGCTGGCGAGCGGATTGGGCCGCATCACCAGATTTTGCAGCCAGGCATGGCGCGGATGGCCGCCCATATTGGTTTCGACCTCAATATTGGTCTCGAACCCAGGATCGACGCCGATAAATTGATGAATCTGGCGCAGCATCGCCTTGGGATCGCTGCGATAATCCTCGTAGAGGAAAATCTTGAGCTGGTCGGCCGGAAATTCGGCATAAAACCGCGCGAGCTGTTCGCCGTAACGTGGGAAGCTGCTGTATTGAAACAGCGGTTGCCAGTGATCGGCGAGCCGCTGCGGCTCGGCGGCCAATGCCGCATCGAAGCTGTCGAGCGGCTCTATCATCTGCGCGCGCGCATATAGATAATGCGAAAAGGCCTGCTCCACGGGATTGCGCAGCACCGCGATCATCTTGATATCCGGCAGGCGCGCCTTGATGCGCCGGGGCGCATCGGGCGCCCACAGATAGAGCGGCGTCGCCTCACCTTTCGCTGCCTCCTCCGGCGCATCTGCGAACAGCGCCAGATAATCCTCCCAGCGCGCCACCGAATTATTGACGAATTCATTGCCCGGCCCGCGCCAATCCAGCTTTTCGCCCTCAAAGGCGAAATAATTGGGCTCCTTGATCGCGCTCATGAACACCTGCGGATGCTGGCGCACCAGATCATACAGCGCCGTCGTGCCGGAACGTGCCGCTCCGATAATCATGAATGTCGGCACATTGGCCATTGATCGCAAAACTCCCAAAGGTCAGAAATGAAGTAACGGTTTATTTCTGGATGTGCTGTAAAGGACTGAATCCTGTCGAGACCGCGACACATAGCGCTAACAGAGTAAAAAGGGCGTTACAATCAGGAGGGCGGCAAGTTGAAAGCGCAGGACATCATCATCGGATCGGGACCGAGCGGCGTCGCTGCGGCCGCCGCCCTGATCGCGCGCGGTCGCGATGTGCTGATGGTCGACGCCGGTATCGAAATGGATGATGGCGCGAAGGCACTGCGTGACCGGATGGGTGGCAGCGAGCCTGATGACTGGACCATAGACGACCGCCACGATATCGGCGCGGTCCGCCGTTCCGAAAAAAGCGACAGTATCCAGCCGTTCGGATGCAATTTCCTGTTCCGCCAGCCGTCGGGCGCGGATTTCGAGGAAGGGCATGGCGTGCATGCGCTGCGCCCCTCCTTTGCCAAGGGCGGCCTCAGCAATGGCTGGGGCGGATCGGTCATGCCCTATCATGAGCGCGACCTCGACAGCTGGCCGATCGGCATTGCCGACCTCGCACCGCATTACCGCGCCATAGCGCCCATGATCGGCGCGTCCATGCCGCAGGATTCCATCGCCGACCTGTTCGACGCCGTCCAGCTCGACGATCATCGCCCCCTGCCGCAAAGTCGTCAGGCGCAAGAACTGCTCGCCCGCATGGCGAAGAAGGGCGATGTGTTTGAGAAACTGGGCGTCTATTTCGGCCCGTCGCGACAGGCGATTGCCCAAGGGTGCCGCGAGTGCGCGATGTGCCTCTATGGCTGCCCCTATGGCCTGATTTTCAACGCGGGGGCGGAGGTTGACCGCATGACCGCCGCCGGACAACTGCGCTATCAGTCCGGAGTATTGGCGACCCGCTTTGTCGAAACGGCCGACGGCGTGACGCTTCACAGCAACGCCGGCATGTTCGAGGCCGAGCGGTTGTTCGTGGCGGGCGGCGTATTGCCGACCGCGCAGCTCGCGTTGTCCTCGCTGGACCTTCCGGCGCACGAAGTGACGATCCTCGACAGCCAGCATTTCTATCTGCCGATGCTGCATCCCTGGTCGGCGGGCGACCCCGCGACCGAGCCGCGCCATACGCTGGCGCAGGTCTTCTGGGAGATTGATGACCCGGCGGTCGACGATCATATCGTGCACACGCAGCTTTACACCTATAACGACACCTATGCGCCGGATATGCGTCAGCGGTTCGGCGCGTTCGCCGACGTTGCCAAACCCCTGATCGAGGCGATGAGCCGCCGTTTGATCGTCGCGCAGCCCTATCTGCATTCGGACATGTCGCCCGCCATCGGAGCGCGGCTGGTGAGCGGACGGCTGTTTTATCGGCGGATCGACAACCCGAAAACGGCGGCAGCCATGAAGCGTGTGAAGCGGCGCGTTTCACGCGCCGCCAGAGAGGCCGGCCTGCTGCCGCTCACGCCACTGGCGCGGCCCGGTGCGCTCGGCAGCAGCTTCCATTGCGGCGGCAGTTTCCCGATGCGTCACAACCCCGTCAAAGGCGAAACCGACGCGCTCGGTCGCCCGAGGGGGCTGAAGCATGTGCATTTCATCGATGCATCGGTATTTACGAGCATTCCCGCCCCGACAATCACCTTCTCGGTGATGGCCAACGCCCACCGCATCGCCAGTGAATCCTGACCAGCCGTTGCCCGCCGCTGCACGCCACCCAGTCCTCCAAAGTAACGTCATATCATCGTCCCAATATTTTCACTTTGATATTTGCAACTACTTATTTACTCTACCCTATTATTTCTAGAAAATCTCACATGGGCGCTTGTGAGACAGTTTTTTTATTCGGGTTATTAAAATGTGTGGTATTTTTGGAGTTTATTACTTCTCCGCAGGAGAGGAGCCGGACGCGTGCAAGCTTAAAACGTAGGTTGAATCATTGCGCCATCGGGGGCCGGATGCGCAAAAATTCATGACGTTGCCCGGGCTGGGGCTGGCGCACGCGCGCCTGTCCTTTCTCGACACGCATGAGCGCAGCCACCAGCCGATGTGGGACGAAAGTCGCCGCTATGCGATCCTGTTCAATGGCGAGATCTATAATTTCCGGGAACTGCGGGAAGAACTGAGGGCCAAGGGCTACAGCTTTGCCACCGGGTCCGACACCGAGGTATTGCTGCATGCCCTGACGGAATATAGGCCGGAAGATATATTGCCGCGCCTGAACGGCATGTTCGGTTTTGCCTTCTTCGACACCAGGAACCGCACCGTTTTGCTGGCCCGCGACCGGTTCGGCATGAAACCGCTTTTCTACCATGCGAACGAACAATTTTTCGCCGTCAGTTCCGAGGTAAAGGCGTTCGAGCCGTGGGTGACGCTGCAGCCCGACCGCTTCATGCTGTCGTCCTATCTCCTGAAATTCGGCGGCCCCACCCGCGCTGCGAGCTTTTACCAGGATATCGGATCGCTCTCCCCCGGAGAGATGATGAAGGTTGGGCCGGATCGCACTATCGAGCGATCCCGTTTTTTTCGCCTGCCGCAATTTCTCGATGAGGGCCGTCGCGAGGAACTGGCCCGCATGTCGAAAACGCAAGTCGTTGACGAGATGGACCGCCTGATCACCGACAGCGTCGCCAGCCATATGTTCGCAGACGTGCCCGTCGGCGCATTTTGCAGCGGCGGCGTCGATTCATCCCTGCTTATGGCCAAGGCCTCGGCCACGCATAACAACCTCGCTATCTTCCATGCCAATGTGAAAGGGCAATGGAGCGAGCATGATGCCGCAACGGAACTCGCGCAACATTTGAAGCTGGACCTGATGTCCGTGGACGTGGTCGATCAGGACTTCGTCGACCTGCTGCCCCGCGTAATGAAGCACTATGAATATCCTTTCACCTATCACCCCAATTGCGCGCCTTTGATGATGGTCGCGCGGCTCGCGCGCGATTCGGGCGTGAAGGGGCTGTTGTCAGGTGAAGGATCGGACGAGTGCTTCCTCGGCTATCCGTGGCTGGGGCGTAAATCGCTGGTCGACTGGTATAACCGAGCGCTCGTTTCGATGCGGGGGCTGGTTCACAAGATTCCCGAATTCGGGAAGATCATGTGGCCGCACGATACTGGCAATGTCGATGCGGTGCGTGCACTGCTCAGCCGTTTCGAGATGGGCGAGGACGAACACGCAATCCGCGAGCATGCCGAACAGGTTTTGGGCAAGCCAATCCCCAACCAGAGCGTGTGGACGCTCGAATATCTCCATCATCATCTGCGCACGCTGCTGCTGCGCAACGACACCATGGGCATGGAGGCCAGCATCGAGGCGCGCTTCCCCCTGCTCGACCTGGAGGTCGTGAAGGCCGCCGTCAATCTCGACCCGCAATACAAGCTGCGCAAATCGGCGCGCGCACTCGACAAGGCGCATCCGTTCATTCAGGACAAATGGGTCATCAGGGAAGTCGCCGCGCGCCACCTGCCCAGAACACTGAGCCATCGCAAGAAACTGGGCTTCTGGACCACCGTGTTCAAGCGCCTCGACATTTCGCCGGACTATTTCCGCAACTCTTTCGTGTCAGAGCTTTTCGGCGTGAGCGGTGGTCGGTTCGAGCATATGCTCGAACAGGAGAAGGGGGACCTTGCGGTACGCCTGCTTCACATCGATGTGTGGGGCAATGTCTGCATCCACGGGCGCCCGGAGGAGGATGTCGTCGCAAAGCTGCGCCAGCACGTTACGATACGGGCGGAATAACCGGGGTCGCCGATCGGCGGCCCGCTCTCATGCAAATTTTTCGCGAATATAGGCCTGTGTGCGGCCCAACCCTTCCTCCGCCCCGACCTGCGGGACATAGAGGCCGTTCCGTGCATTTTCGATGCTGGCGAGGCCCGTCGCGTGCAACAGCTGTCGACTTTCAGCCGCCGGGCGATAGACGCGGTTGCCCGGTTTCAGCCGCATGACCGTGCCACGCAGCCGTGCGAGCCGGGTTGTGCCGATCATGCCTGCAGCGGTCGCGCTGGCCCCACGTAGGACCGACGAGACCAGCGCCTTTACCTTGCCGGGTTTTGCCGGAGCAGAAGGAATATAAGGCGCGCCGGCTTCGAAACGGAGTTCCGCGCCACACGCCTCGGCATAGGCGGAGAACAGGGCGCTCCATAAAAAGGGTTGGGGTCCAGACACGATGTAACGCTCCCCGCCGCCCCGCTCCATATCCGCCGCAGCGATGAACGCGCCGACCACATCGTCGATATAGACGCCGTTGCATAATCCTTCGAGATTTTGCGGTAGAATCAAGGTTCCGCCCGCCATCCGCTCGACCAGCGCATCGACCCATTGGGGAGAACCGGGGCCATAGACGATCGTCGGTTGCAGGATGACGGCATCGAATGCCCCTGCTGCAACGCGAGAAGCGATATCTTTCTCAATCGCACGTTTCCCGATTTTATAGTCATGTCCCGGCCCGTCGCAGGGGGACGATTCATCGATATTTTCGGTCGGCCAACCATCATAGACAGCAATCGAACTCGCCTGCACCAGCATCGGCACGCCCGCCGCCGTACAGGCATCGGCCATCGCCTCATAGAGCGCGATATTCTCCTTCGCGGAGCGCCGAAAATCATAGGCCAGATTGAACACAGCGCTGACGCCCGTCAGTTGCTCCGCCAGCCCCCCCGCATCCCCGAGGCGCGAGGGCACATAGTCGATATGCGGATGATGCCGCTTGCCAACCAGCGACCGGTCGCGGGTCGGTATGACGACATGCGCGCCCAATTCGGCCAGCCGCTGCGCCAGTGCGCTGCCGATAAAGCCGCTGCCGCCGGTCACGAACGCTGTCCGCCCCTGCCAGGGTAATGTGCTCATACGCCGGTTACGCCGCGTTCGGCCAACATTCCGGCATACAGCGTCTGAAATGCGGCATGAACATGGGGCGGGGAAAAACGCTCTTCCTGCGCCCGCGCCAGCGCGGTTTGCGACATCTGCGCAAGCCGTGCCTTGTCAGACGTCAGTTCGACCAACCCCTTTGCCAGCGCATCGATATCGCCGATCGGCACCGTCCTGCCCACGCTGTCATCAACCAGCTCGACCACGCCTGCGGTATCGGTCGCGAGAACAGGCGTTGCCTGCTGAAAGGCTTCGACGATAGTGATCGGCAGCGACTCCCAGCGCGAGGGCAGGAAAAACAGATGCGCCGCCGCCATGTAGAGCGGTGCGTTGTCGCTATGCCCGATAAAGCGCACGGCATCGCCAACATTGGCCTGCGCTAGCCAACGCTTCGCGTCCTCCCGTTGCGGGCCATCTCCCACCACCACGAAACGCATGCTCGGGTCGCTGGCCAGCGCGCGCTTGGCCGCCTCGATCAGATGGTCGATGGCCTTTTGATGAGCGAGGCGCGCGACGGTTACGACCAATGTGCGTCCTTCAGCGCCCAGCAGTTCGGCCCGCAACGCCTCGATCTCGGCTGCGGGCGGGCGCGGCTTTTGCTGCACGCCCAGGCCCATGACCTTCAGCAAGCCTTCCGGCACACCGCCCTGCTCGCGCAGGTCGCGGGCGCTGTTGTGGCTGGGGGTGACGATCAGGTCTGCGGTCATACGCGCGATACGCCCGAACTCGGCAATCCGTTCCGGCTCCGCCCCATGAAATGTCACCACAACGGGGACGCCCAGGCCTCGTGTTGCCACCCACGCGACCAGCGCAGGCGCGCTTTCATGGGCATGGACCAGATCGATCCGGTCGCGCTTGACGACCTTGCGCAACGCCAAACCGCTTTTCAGCGCCGTCCATAGACGGCGCATGGTTGATCCACCCCCAACCCCAACATGATATACATCGACATGATGGAAATCGGCGTCGACCTCCTCGTTCATCCACGCCCCGCGCGTTCCGGCGACCGCGACATGCACGCCGAGCGCCCGCAAGCCATGCGTCAGGTCGATCACATGCCGCTGGATTCCGCCGGGCGGGAAATTCGTGCAGAGTTGAAGGACACGCACCTGCCGCCCGCCCGTTACGCCTTCACCGCCTGCGCCGCTTCGATCCCGCGCTTGGCGAGCGCGTTGCGCGTATCGACGATGAGCTTCGCCTTGTCGGCGACCAGCTGATAATCGACCGCCGCGTGATCGGTCGCGACCAGAACAGCGTCATAAGCGGCGAGCGTTTCCGCATTCAGAGCCACCGATTTACGGCCTGACAGATTGGCGTGCTCACGCGTTGTCGGCACGACCGGGATATGCGGGTCATGGAAATCTGTGGTGGCCCCTTGCGCCTCCAACAGGTCGATCAGCGTCAGCGACGGGCTTTCGCGCAGATCGTCGACGTCCGATTTATAGGCAAGGCCGAGGATCAGGACCTTCGAACCCTTGAGCCCGCGCCCGGACTGGGCGTTGAGCGCATAGGCAAGGCTGCCGACGACATGTCGCGGCATGCTGGTGTTGATCTGTCCTGCAAGCTCGATGAAGCGGCTTTCGATGCCGAATTCGCGCGCCTTCCAGGTAAGGTAGAAGGGGTCGATGGGGATGCAGTGACCACCAAGACCAGGGCCGGGATAGAATGCCTGATAGCCGAACGGCTTGGTCGCCGCCGCCGCGATCACTTCCCACACGTCGATGCCCATTTCGGCGTAGACGAGCTTCAGTTCGTTGACGAGCGCAATGTTCACCGCGCGGAAGATGTTCTCGGTCAGCTTCGCGGCCTCGGCCACCGCCGCGCTGTTGACGGGCACGACCTGCGCCACCGTCTTGCCATAGAAGGTTTCGGCCAGCTTGCGCGACTGCGGGTCATCCGCACCGACCAGCTTCGGGATCGTCTTGGTGTTGAAGCTCTTGTTGCCCGGATCCTCGCGTTCAGGCGAGAAGCCGAGGAAGCAGGTCTCGCCAATGACGCCCCCCGCCTCTTCCAGAATCGGCTGTACTACCTCACGCGTGGTGCCGGGCCATGTCGTCGACTCCAGCACGATCAGCTGACCGGGCCGCAATGTCTTCGCGATCATCTCCGCGGTGTTGACGACATAGGAAAGGTCGGGGTCGCGGTTGCGGGTCAGCGGGGTCGGCACGCAAATCGCCATCGCATCGGGTTCGCCCAGCCGCGTAAAATCGGTAGTTGCCTCGAACTTGCCCGCAGCAATCGCCTCACGCATTTCGGCAGGGTCCATGTAGGAAATAACCTGCTCGCCATTGTTGATCGCGTCGACGCGGGCCTGACTGACATCGAAACCGATGACCTTGTACCCTGCCTTCACACCGGCGAGCGCCAGCGGCAGGCCGACATAGCCAAGGCCGATGATGCCTATGCATGCCGATCCATCCTCAAGACGGGACAATGTTTGCTCGAAATGCAGTTTCGACATGAGAAGTGCGGTCCTTTCAATGGGCCTGTGTGCTGGAAGTCAGTGTGGAGGGTTCCTCGGGCGATTCGCCCATGGGAGACTGGGGAGCAGCCGGCGGCTGTCCTGAGACAAGCTGCCGAATTTCGGCAATGATGTGGTGGTCGAACAGGAGCGCTGCGAGGCCGAAAACGATGATGCCTGCGGCACCGGCGGTCCACGGATCGAGATCGAGCATGTGAGTCGCCGCGATGACGAGCGCCGCCATCGCAATCGCGGGCAGCGCGGGCAGCACGGGGACATCATGGCCGCGGATATGGGTGTAATATTGCGACACGGCCCACACCACTGCGCAGGCAAGCGACATCGCCGCCGCCGCTCCTGCCGTACCGAACGGGCCGACGAGCAGCATCGCCGCGGGCACGGATGTCAGCACGCCCGCGACCTGCGCGACCAGCGCATCATTGCCGCGCTTGTCGGCCACCAGGATCCAGCGCGCATGGCCCGAGATCATCGTCAGCGGGAAGGTCCACACCAACAGGCTGAACGGCAGCGCGGCCTTCTCAAAGCCCGGCCCGAACAGCAACCGCAACAGCGGCTCCGATATCAGGGTCAGGACAAGCGCGAGGCCGATGCCGCCCCATGACGTCACCCGCACGGACATGCGCGTCAGCTGCGCCAATGCCGCCGGATTGCCATTCACCCGCCGCGAAATCACCGGGTATAGATTGAAATGATAGAGCCAGCTGAACGTCACAAGCGATACGCCCAGCCGGTGCGCCGCGCCGAAATAGGCGGTGTCGGTCATCCCCGCCATCGCCGCCAATATCAGCAACGGCGTGTACTGGAACAACGCCCAGCAGATCGCGCCCAGGCCAATCGCGACGCCTTCGCGAAACAGGTCGGCCAGTTTGTGCAGCGCAAAACGGATCCGCACCGGCACGATCAGCCGGTGCTGCATTGTCGAGAGATAGAGCGTAGCCAGCAAGACGGATAGGATTTCGGCGAATCCAACCCATAGGATGTGCGCATTGTCGTTCACCAGCAACAGGCAACCCAGCATGAAGGTCAGCACTCGGATGCTCTGTCCAGTGACGATATGGATCATCATGCCCTTGGCCTGAAACAGCCAGTCCTGCTTCCACGGCACGATGACGAGGCTGAGCGCCACCGCGCATGTCAGTACAAACGCATTGGGATCATCCGTAAAAAACCATGTAAACAACATCATCGACGGCGCGATGATGGCGGCTAGACAAAGCTGCGCCGCCGGGATCAGCGCGACCAGCTCATCGGCGCTCTGCTGCCCCTGCGTCAACCTGCGCACGCCAACCGCGCCGAGACCGCCTTCTATCGCCAGTGTCGCCAATGTGGCGAGACCCATCGCATATTCGACGGCGCCATAATGATCGGGCAACAGACGGCGCGCCAATATGGCGAAGGCGATGAACGCCACGCCCTTCGTCATCACCTGACCGACCCAAAGCGTCCCGAGATCGCGGGCAAGCTTCAGCTTGGGGCGCATCATCGCGCGACCGATCAGGGCGAACGTGCGTGTCACCGGTCGTTTTCCTTCGACCGGTATGTCCAGATGATGCCGCCGCCCAGCGTTCCGTAAATATCGTCCATTTCATCGAAATGGCTTTCCAGCTCCGCAAAGACATCGGGCCGTGCATCCACCGTCTGACCGGGAAAAGCCATGATGAGCCAGGTCGAACCCTTGGTCCGCTTGCGCAGCCGCTCAAGCTCCTCGCCGGTCTCGACGATCGTGAAATCGGGCGCATAATATTCGCGATAGGCATAACCGGCGAGGCCGACTGTCGCGATGCTGTCTCCCGGACGGGCGAACTTGCGGACATAATCGCGCGCGCCTACGAAATCCTGTTTGGGGTGGACATAATTGGGCACCAGCAGAACAATCGACACGGCCACCATCCCCACATAGCCGAGATGCGTGAACCATTGCGCGCTGGCCATCGGTTTACCCCGGAACGCTACTTTACTGGCCAAAAAGCCGCTCCAACCGATCACCCCCTCGACCAGCGCCATCATGATGAAGCCGAGATCGACAAAGAAATAACGCGGCCAGATGCGGACGCCTGTCGCATAAAGAAGCGTCATGGCGAGCGGAACGTGCAGCACATAGATCGCCGTAAGAACCGGCGCGCGGCGATAGAGCGCGATGATGCCGGCCACCAGTACCAGCACCGCCCCGATCAGAATGACCGGCACCAATGGCCCCGCACTGGAAATGCTGGCGCCAATTTCCTGAACCGCGCGCAGCGGATTGCGCCATTGAGCAAGCGTTTCGCCCTTAACCGCCGCCGACGCTTCCGACACTTCGCCGATCGTCCGCATGGCCTGGCCGATAATCGGAGCATAGAGCAGCAACGTCACGAATATGCTCAGGGCGACGCCATAAACCGGGCCGAAGGTGAGAATGCCGGGCCAGCGCGTCTCGCCAGTTTCACTTCGCCGGAGCCAACGCGATACGAACATGCCAGCATAGACGACGCCATGCGCGACGAAGAAAAAGCCCGCCGACATGTGCATGTACATCGCGGCGGCCACCAGCACGCCATAGCCGGTCCATGTCTTCCAGCTCGGCTTTTCAAGGCCCTTTATGAAGATCAGCGTTGCCCAGGATGTGAAGAACAGCAGACCGGTATAGCCGCGCGCATTCTGCGAGAACCAGACATGGTGATAGGATATCGCCAGCAACAGCGCGACCATGAGCGACGGGACCGCCCCCGTGAAGCGACGCGAAATCCGCCATTGCACAAAAATGCTGGCGACACCGAGAAGGATGGCGGGCAAACGCAACGCCATCGGATTTTCGCCGAAAATGGCAATGGCCGCCTGCGCCGCCAGACTATAGAGCATATGGTTGTTGAGCGAATCATAGCTGACGACCAGATCCGCCGTCGGCAGACGGACGAAATTGATCAACGTGAAGATTTCGTCATACCATAGCGAGGCGTCCGCTTTGAACAGGCGAAGTCCCAGCGCAAGGCTAAGGATAAGCGCAATGGCACCCCATTCGCGACCAGAAATGGTCCGCATCCCGTTCATTTCGAAACCTTTTTGATACCCACGTCCGCGTGCCTGTCCGACGGCTTCATTGCAGTGCAATAACTACCCGTATGATTGTAACAATGGCAATCGCGTAAAGGATGTTTCCTTAAATCGTCCTAATAGCTTCAGAATTTTATCGATTCCGAAAAGATTTGCCCTGTATCGTCAGCATGACTAGCAAAGACCGCCAGTGGGCACGAGAATGCGACGAGGCATAATTTCATGAAATTGGTTGCGATCAACCGGTCCTTCATCATGCGCAGCGCGATTTTCGCGCTGCTGCTGCTATGGCCGCTGCTCATATTCGGCAAGCCGGCCTATATGGTCGACAGCGCTGCCTATCAAAATGGCGGCGAGCAAGCGGTGACGTTCGTCGCAAAGAAGCTGCACCTGCAATCGTTGCTGCCCGAAAAGCCTGCGGCCCAGCCAGGCAAGAAGGGCGGAAACCACGAGGGAGGCAAGAAGGACGACGAGGAGACGAAGGTCGCGCGGTCGATCCTGTACAGCGTGCTGGGTTATATGTTGAGCGGACCGGGCCTGACGATGGCCTATCTCGCGGTATTTCATGCGCTGTGCGTCAGCGCGACATTTACCGCGTTGTTCGAGGCGGTCGCAGGGCCGTCAGCGCGAGGGTTTGCGGTCATGGTCGGCGTGACGACATTCGCCACGGGTCTCGCGCCGATGGTCAATTTCATCATTCCCGACTGTTATGCCGCCATCATGCTCGGGTCGATGATGATCTTGCCTTTTTACTGGCATCGGTTTTCCTGGCCGATGCGGCTACTTTTGCTCGGGCTCGCCACCTTCAGTGTCGCCGTTCACGCCAGCCATCCGCCTGTTGCGATGGGGACAGCACTGGTCGCGACGCTATGGGTCTTCCTGTTGCGAGACAAGGAAGGGCAGAACCCGTTCGTTGCCTCGGTGATCCTGTGGTTTCCGCCCATCGCCGGTCTGGCGCTGGTCGTCCTGACGGGACTGGTGGGCTTCGGTCAGGCCAGCGTCGCACCCAAGCACCACCCGCTCGCGTTGGCGCGCGGCATCGATAACGGACCCGCGCGCTGGTATCTGCAGGAGGAATGCCACGACAGAACGCGCTATGCGATTTGCGAAATATATGGCACCGAAATCCCCGAGACCGTGCAACAGCTACTGTGGAGCAAGAACAACCTCATCCGGCGCGCCACGCCAGAACAGCTCGACCGGGTCCGCGCCGAGGAACAAACCATCCTGATTCGTGCCGCGTTGCGCTATCCGGTTCAGCAGGCACGCTTGATTCTACAGGACGTGCCGCAACAATTTTTCACATTCCGAACCAACCACTTTCAATATGGCAGCTGGATCGGGCGCAACGACCAGAATGTGATAATCCTCAAAAATATGGGCGCAGGCGAAACGCCCGAATTGCTTAATTGGCTCAATATGCTCGCAAACGTCGCTATCGTGGTCGCCACTGGCTTGCTGGCGTGGTGGTGGCGCGGCATGACCGTCGCACAGCGTGCCGTTCTGTTGACACTGGCGACGGGACTATTGGCCAACGCTGCGGTCTGCGCCATTTTTTCAGGTGTGGCCCCGCGGTATCAGGCACGTCTGATTTGGCTTGTTCCGTTTGTCGCAATTGCTATTGGCTTCGCACGCGGGCGCTCCATCTTCTCGGCAAAGGGCAGGACAGTATTTCAATGACTTCATGGCGTCGATGGCACCGATGGATAGCGACAATCTCCGGTATATTGCTTCTTCTCGTGGCCGTGACCGGCATACTGCTCCAGATTGACGAGATCGGCCACCTGTCCGAACCGCCGCCGGAACCCAAGGTGGATGTCGCCCTGCTGGCGCCGATCGACCCATCGGCCGCCACCGGGGCCGCTGTCGCGCAATTGGGAGAAACGCACGAAGGCTCTGAGATCGTCTCGTTGAAGGTCGAATCCACACCCGACGGCCCGATAGCAGTCGCTCAGTTCAAGGACAAAATACCCGGCGTCCGCATCAATCTCACGACAGGGGAACAAACACGGCCCTATACACCGCCACCGGCGCGCTATGCGCTGATCAAGCGGATCAGGCTCTTCGTACTCAACGTTCACACGTTCGGAATTGTCGGGGCCTGGGGGCATATTGTCGGAGCAATAGTCAGCTGCCTGATGGTCTTCTTGGCTGGCAGCGGACTCTGGATGTGGTTTATAATGGCGCGGGAACGTTTCAAGCGAAGCAAAAGTGCATGGTTTTGGCGCTAATCCCGCCATATATTCCCAGCTTTGACGTCCTGATTCTTACCAAGCATGCTAAACGACCTTGCCCGGTTTTTCATTTAGCTGATATTGAGTCGCAGTTCGCGATTCTCCGTTAACAGAGATTTCAAGGCAGTCGCGGCCAATAGAGCTTTAATTCATCAGACCATGCGAAATTTCAGGCAGATTTATCGAAGTTTAATCCTTTGCAGCGACATAGGCGAATGTCGGTTTGTAAGCCTGAATAATAGCGGTGTCGCAGATAGTGGCTCACAATGTTGGTTGAATGCCCATCAAGGGGCGGCCTGATCAGAACAGGTCTTGCAGACGGAGTTAAGCTGTGAAAGTAATTGTTGCGGGCGGTGCGGGATTTATTGGATCCCATCTGTGCGATCGCCTGATCCAACAAGGGCATAAGGTCTGGTGCATCGATAACCTGCAAACAGGTTCGACCGCCAATCTGGCCGACCTGAGCGGGCACCCGAATTTTGAGTTCATCCAGGCCGATATTCGCGACGAATTGCCGGATATTGCAGCAGACCAATTCTATAACATGGCCTGCCCCGCTGCGCCGCAGCATTATCAGGCGGACCCAATCGGCACGCTGCGCACGTGCGTCGTCGGTACGCTCAACGCGCTGGAATATTGCAAGAAGCACGGCGCGCGCCTGCTGCAGGCATCGACCAGCGAGATCTACGGCAACCCGACCGTGCACCCGCAGCCTGAGCAATATGTCGGCGCGGTAAACTGCACCGGGCCGCGCGCCTGCTATGACGAAGGCAAGCGCGCAGCAGAGACCGCCTGCTTCGATTTCAACCGGCAATATGGCGTCGAAGTGCGCATCGTGCGCATCTTCAACACCTATGGCCCGCGCATGAGCGTTGGCGACGGGCGCGTCATTCCCAATTTCGTGACCCAGGCCATGCTCGGTAAGGATCTGACGGTCTACGGCTCGGGCTCACAGACGCGGTCGTTCTGCTATGTCGACGACACGGTCGACGGGATCATGCGCCTGATGAACAGCGAAGGGTCGTGCGTCGGGCCGGTCAATGTCGGCAACGACGAGGAGTTCACCGTCCGCGAGCTGGCCGAGATCGTGTCGGAGATGACCAGCACAACCTCGGCAGTCGCCTACAAGGACCTGCCTCAGGACGACCCGCATATCCGCCGCCCGGACATCAGCAGGGCGAAAGAGCTGCTCGGCTGGGCGCCGACATTGAAACTGCGTGAAGGGCTGGTCAATACCATCGCTTGGTACCAGACGCGCCTCGCGGCAACGCTGAAAATCCGGCCCAAGGATGGTCGCGACGGACGACAGACGCTTGCCATCATCGGTGGAGGACCCGCTGGTCTGACGGCGGCCTATTGGATGCAGAAGCACAGCGACAAGCACGATGTCATTGTGGTGGAGGAGCTCGACAAGGTCGGCGGCATCGCGCGCACCGAAACCTATAAGGGCTATCGCTTCGACATTGGCGGCCACCGTTTCGTAACTAAGGTCAAGGCTGCCGAGGACCTCTGGAATGAGGTGCTGCCCGAACCGTTCGTGCGCCGCCCGCGTCAGAGCCGTATTTTCTACCGCGGCAAATTCTTCAATTATCCGCTGAAGATCTTCAACGCGCTCAGCAATATGGGCGTGCTTGAATCGATCCGCATATTGCTGAGCTACGCCAAGTGGAATTTCCTGCCGCATAAGGAGGAAGAGAATTTCCAGCAGTGGATGACGAACCGCTTCGGCGGGCGGCTGTTCTGGTATTTCTTCCGTACTTACACTGAGAAGGTGTGGGGCATGAAGTCCAGCGCAATCCGGGCGGACTGGGCCGTGCAGCGCATCAAGAACTTCTCGCTGCGCAAAGCGGTATGGAACGCGGTTACCGGGTCGCATGAGGACGAAACGCTGGTCGAGGCGTTCGACTATCCGCGGCTTGGCCCCGGCATGATGTGGGAGGCTTTCCGCGACCACGTGGAGGCAAAGGGCGGCGAAGTGTGGACCAATTCCACCGCCACGCGCATTTTCCGCGAAGGCGACAAGGTCACCGCGATCGAGGTGGAGACGATCACTGAAGGCGAAAAGGTGACAACCCGCCTGGAAGCCGACCAGTTCATCGCATCGATGCCGATTTCCACATTGGTTCTTTCCACCGTGCCGCCAGCACCGCCCGCCATTCAGGCGGCCGCCAAGCGGCTGCGCTATCGTGAGTTCGTCGTTGTCGCACTCATCCTCGATGAGACGCAGATGTTCCCGGACAACTGGATTT
>CAYGOH010000007.1:16315-30840 GCA_964351385.1 uncultured Sphingobium sp.
GTCCTGAGGTCAAGGTGGGACGCATCCAGAATTTCCGGTCATGGTCGGAGGACATGGTGCCCGAAGCCAACCGGTCCAGCATCGGCATGGAATATTTCTGCCAGGAAGGCGACGAACTCTGGTCTGCCGACGATGCCGAGCTGATCAAGCTGGCCGCCGAAGAGATCGAGCAACTCGGGCTTGCGAAGGCCGCTTCGGTCGTGGACGGCAAGGTTATCCGGCAGCACAAGGCCTATCCGGTCTATGACGATGAATATCGCGAAGCGCTGAACATGATCCGTGGCTGGCTTTCTGATATGCAAAACCTGCAGGTCGTGGGCCGCAATGGTATGCACAGATATAATAACCAGGATCATTCGATGCTGACGGCGATGCTTGCCGTCGACAATATCCTTGGTGGCTCCAATGATCTATGGAGCGTTAATGTGGATCAGGATTATCATGAAGACATTGAGTCGTCCTCAACCAATGTCGGAAAGCGGGAGCAAGGGATTGAACGCCTTCCTGTCACCGAGCATCAGTCCGAAGCCGCATAACGGCGTCGATAATCGACCCACGGTTGCGATCATCGTTCCTGCGTATAATGCGCAGGATACGCTTCCCGCCTGCCTCAACGCCATCAACGCGATGCGGTGGCAGGCTGACGAAATCCTGCTTTTCAGCGACGGTTCCACGGACGATACCGATGACATTGCGCGCGCCGCAGGCGCCACTGTCATACGCAATGATGGCGATCCCAAAGGCCCCGGCCACGGGCGCAATGAGGCCGCGCGGGCCGCGAAATCGGACCTGTTGCTGTTTGTCGACGCGGATGTCGTCATTTCTGAAAATGCACTGGAGTTGCTGGTAGAGGACATGTCCCGGTCTGGCGCGAAGGCGGCCTTCGGTTCCTATGACGACACGCCGCAATCCCAGCGGGTCACAAGTCTCTACGCCAATCTGCGTCACCATTTCGTGCATCAGCACAGCGCGCGCGAGGCAACGACTTTCTGGTCGGGCCTTGGCCTGGTCGACCGCAAGGTCTTTCTCGACGCCGGCGGGTTCGATGTCGAGATGTTTGCCCATCCCAGTATCGAGGATGTAGAGCTCGGCGCGCGGCTGGTGGCGGCGGGGCACAGCATCCGGCTGGTGCCGGAGGCGCTTGCGAAACACTGGAAAGACTGGAGCCTGTGGCGGGTGTGGCATACGGACATCGTGCGGCGCGCGCTGCCTTGGTCGCGACTCCTGGCTGACGGGAAAACCGGCGGCGCGGATCTCAATGTTTCCGGCACAGAGAGGCTGAAGGCGATAGTAGCGCTATTGACCAGTTTGGCGCTGATGGCTGCGATCCTGTTGACGGGAGCCGAAATGATCGGCGAACGTGAAACGCCCGCCGGGAAACTCTGGGGCGCCGCGGGTGTCGGCTTCCTGATCTATGGTTGGCTGAACCGGGCATTTTTCGGCTTTCTGGCCCGCCGCCTGTCGCCTTTGCGCACGCTGGCAGCGATGGCCATGCACTGGTGCTATCATATATACGCGCCGCTCACCTACGCGACCGTCATGCTTCAGACGAAGCTCGGCCTGCGTAGTGCGGCGAGCTGACGCGCCACAACATGATGGCCAACGCGGTTCGTATCCTTTGACGCGCCGCCATTCAGCCGGTACCAAGGCGCCATGATGGAGGGGCTCACTTCACGCTTGCCGTTGCTGGTCAGCCTTGCGCTGGCATGCGCGTCCTGTTCGGATCAACCGCCGGAATCGACTGCCACCATTGATCCGTCCACCAAATTCCAAACAATCGATTCTTGGGAAGCAACCGCCAAATTGTGGGAGTTCGACAAGCGGGCCAATCGGTTTGACGGAAGCTGGTTGCCAATCAAGGATCAGATACTCAGGGCTCTGATCGAGGAAGGCGGCATCAACCGGCTTCGGCTGGAGCTTCGCAGTGGTACTGAAAATCCGGTGGACTACTGGACTCAATTCCAGGCCGGGGAGCTTGGCCATGCGGGCTTCAGGGCGCATTTTTACGAAAAGATAAACGACAATGACGACCCGCAGCGCGTCAATCCCAAGGGCTTCCAATTTTCCGAACTGGATTTCCGCGTCGAAAATCTGATCCTGCCTGCCATGCGCATCGCCGCAGAATTGGGTCGGCCGATGACCTTCACGCTATGTTTTGTCGACTTCGACTGGACGCCATATAAAGGGACGCTGTCCCACGCCCGCAACCCGGAAGAATATGCCGAGCTGATCGACGCGGCCTATGCCCATCTGGAGAAAAAATACGGATTGGTGCCCAGTGCGCTGGAGATTATCCTTGAGCCCGACAACAGCGATGGCTGGGGCGGCGCGGAGATCGGCAAAGGCATCGTCGCTGTTACGGACAGGCTGGCCAAGCGCGGCGTGACTCCACGCATCATAGCCCCTTCAACATCAACAGCGCGCAAGGCTCCACGGTATTTTGACGAGTTGACCTCCGTTAAGGGGGCGGCGGAAAAGCTGTCGGTTCTGTCCTATCACCGCTATGATGGCAGACCCTCCGACGAATTGACCGCCCAGATCGCAGAGCGCGCACGCAAGGCGAACATCCAGACGGCGATGCTGGAATATACGCATTCCGATATCGATGATCTGATTGCGGACCTGACCCATGGCAATGTATCGAGCTGGCAGAAATATGGCATCGCCATGCTGGACGATGGCAATGGCGGAATCGCGCCTGGAAATATGTTGCGCGTCACCGATCCCACGCCCGGGAAAGCCAGGATAGCTCTCTTGCCGGGTTCCATTCCGCTCGCAAATCTGTTTCGCGCTGTCGACCCCGGTGCCGTACGCATCGGCGCGACGACCGACAAGCCCTGGCTGAAATCGGTCGCATTCACCAATCCCGATGGGCGCATGGTTGTGTCACTGAAAGCACGCACAAGACGTCTCGAAGAAGCGTTGATCATGCTGCATCGCCGGCTGAACACGCCACTGCCGACGCCCGGCAACGGGCAATGGGCGACGATCAGAGGACTGAAGAGCGGACGATATCTGGTACAACGGGCCAATTGGCTCGATGACGACATGCTCCGGTGCACATTAGAGATCAAACCAGGTGGAACCACCCGCGTCTTTTTGCGCGGCGGCGACGCCGTCACGGTCAGCCAGCAAAAAGAAGAAGGCCGGTCAACCGACCGGCCTTGCTCAGCGCATTTCGATCACTGGGAATAGAACAAGCCAGCGATGGCGGCGATCTTATTTGATCGCCACGAACCCTTCGAAACAAACATATTTCATCACGGTCATCATGTCCTTGAAGCCCGCACGGGCCATCAGGTCCATATTGCCTTGTGTCGAGAAGGGTTCAAGAACGCCCTTCAGGCTGCGCGTCTTGGTGACGATTTCCTCATAATCAAAGCCCTGTTCGAGCTTGAATTCATTATACATGCTGACCGCCATATCCTGAAAGCGGGCGTCGGGCGCGCGCACCTTTTCGAACAGGATCAGTGCGCCACCCCAGTTCAGCGCCTGATACAGCTTGTCGAAAAGCTGCTGCCGGTCGCGCGGCGGAATGAACTGTATGGTGTAATAGGAGATGATCAGGTCCGACTTTTCGAATTCGAAATTGCGAGCGTCATCTTCAATGATCGTCACCGAAGGCGTATCTGCGCAATGCTGCCGCGCCTTTTCCACCATAGGGCCGACAGGGTCGATACCGACAAACCGCGCGCCTTCACGATGCGCATTATGCTTCGCCACCTTGTGGATCAGTTCGCCGGTTGACGTGCCGATTTCATACACCGTGCTGGTCTTGTCCACGAAATAATCGGAAAGCTGGCAGACGAGATCATGCCCCTTTTCATACAGCGGGACCGACTGGCTGACATGGCTGACAAAAGTGTCCGCCACCTTGCCGTCGAACGTCCATGCGGCGTTCCCCGTTTCGATATTCTGTCCAACCTTGGCGAGTTTCATAATTTCCTCCTGGCGCTGCACCAGATGCGTTCAGCGATTGTGATCTTCTTCATGCATGCGCGCAAGCGCGTTAAGCCATTAAACATATGCCGTAACCAATGGCCTGCCGCACTTTTCAGCCGCGCACCATCTGCCCGACGCGCCGCAATGCCTGTCGCGCCCTGAAATAGAACATTCTCCCTTCCAGAAAGTTACGCCAGGCCGATTTTTCGCGAAAATAATGCATGTCGATGCGCGGAATATCGTGCCGGTCCTTCATCCGGCGCGCTTTTTCGAAGGTCGTTCCAAAAGCGATGGGATAATGACGGGAGATCGCATCGACGACACCGGCATCGACGGCTCCATAGGGGGCCGCGAACGCCCGCGTCGGCATGCCAAGCCATTGCGCCAGATCGCTGCCGCTGCCCGCGATCTCGTCCTCGCGTTCGGCGCCGGTCACATCCGTCAGTGCGACATGGGTGCAGCCATGCGCACCAAACTCCATCCCCTGCCCGGCCAGCGACACCACCTGATCGCGCGTCATCAAGGCGCGATTGGTGGGCGGGTTCGTATACCAGTCCTCGACGCCGCCCAGTTTGTGCGTCGGGACGAACATCAGCGCCGTGAAACCGTGACGCTGCATGATCGGAACGGCTTGCTCGGCAAAATCGGCAAAGGCGTCATCGAATGTAATGAGCACGTGGCGGCCCAGATCCGCCTTGCCCTGATGCCAGTCGAGAAACTGTTCCAGCGTCGCGCTCTCATACCCGCACGCTGCCAGCGTTTCCATCTGCATGGCGAATGTTTCCGGCGCGATAGACGTCGGCCCCGGCATGGCCGAGATCGAATGATAGGTCAGAACAAGCGCCGTATCGCCCATCAATCCTCCACTACGTGGCTTTCGAATTCCTTGCGATGCACGGCCCAACGCGCATCGTCGAAGCGGCCTTCGCCATCGATGCACTCGACCGCCGCAGCCGACATCGCAAGGGCATGGTGCGTATTGTCATGCGCGAACAGTCCCTGCCGCCCGAAGGTGAGCAGGCCGTCGATCGACCCCACCCACTGATCAAGCACCGAAAAATGATCCTCGAAATGACGGTCATAGACCGGATAGGCATGGGACAGCCGCCGCGTGGCCGAGAATTTGAGCTTCGGCTGCGGCAGACCGGTCGCGACCAGCCATTCGCACAGCTTTTGCCCCAGCGCATCATCGTCCAGCGCCCACAGATCCTCATGCGGATCACACGGCAGCTCCGCGCATAGAATCGTCGTTCCGTTGGGCTCACTGCTCGCCGAATAATTTTTGGGCTCGGACAGGCGCGAGATCGGGACGTTCAGTTCCGGAAAATAATGCGCGTCATATTCGGTGTACTGGTCCTGATCGAGGGTGATGTAGATCAGAATCATGCCGCGATATTTCATCTTGTCGGCGGCTTCGATGACATGGGTCGGCGCAGCCGGTTCCATCATACGGACCAGCATGCTCAGCGGAATCGTCGACCAGACATGGTCGGTCTCGACCCGTTTCTCGCCATCGGGCGTGTTCCAGCGCACCGCGACGACCTTGCCGTCCTGATGCTCGACCGCAGTGACGCTCGCGCCCAGTTCATAATGCCCGCCGAGCCGTTCTCCAGCAGCGCACAGCGCCTCGCTGATCATGCCGAAGCCCTTGCGCGGATAATAGAAGATGCCAGTTTGCGGCTTCTTGATGCCGGGGAGCTGACCCAGAACCTTCTTGATGATCTTGGTGATCGAGCTGCCCGAAATGCGACGGCGCGCCAGCGTGACGGCCAGTTCCTCGGGTGGCAGCGCCCACAGCTTCTTCATATAGGGATAGTAAAAGCCCTCGCACATCGCCGGGCCAAGTTCCTTGTGCAGGATGGTGGCGAACGTCTCGGCTTCCGGGGTGGCCGCGCCCTTGCGCAGCGGCTTGGTCGCCATGTCGCGCAACAGCGTCAGCGCGAAACCCTTGGGCATCTTCATCAGCAAATCGGCGGGCTTCAGCGGAAAATGGATCCAGCTCCCTTTCAGGCGAATACGGCCATGGCGCGGACGCACCAGCAGGTCGTCGCCCAACAGCTTCTGGATCATGTCGAGGATTTCCGGGTCGCTCGCCGGATGGAGCCGGTGGCTGCCGAAATCGCAATGAACCCCGTCGAGCAGGAAGCTGCCAGAGTTGCCGCCGACGCGGTCCGCGCGTTCCAGCAGCAATGGCGTCGCCTTGCCGCTGTCGCTCAGCATATAGGCTGCGCCCACCCCTGCCGGGCCACCGCCCAGTACGGTGATGCGCGGACCCGCGCCGTTGAAAATGGTAGAAGAAGCTGTCGATGTCATCAGATCTGCCCAATGGGAGGTTGACGGTCCGGGGCGGAAGCCCCCTTTTGCGGAAGTGCGGAAAAGCCCGACTGAATGGCGATGCCCAGCAGGCCGCTGGCGTAAAGCACGGTTTGCCAGATCAGGCCGACGGCGACGACGGCACCATAATCTGCGCCGAATGGGGCGAGCAGCGCGGCCATGCTGGCCTCTCGCACGCCAAGCCCCCCCAGGCTGATCGGCAGGATCGCAATGATCTTGGCTGCGGCCCAGGCGTAAAACCAGGCGGCGTTGGAAATCGTCATGCCCAAAGCCCAGGCAAAGGCGATGTTGATGCCGACGAACAGGCATTGCACGAAAATCGAGAGAAGCAGGCACCCCAGCAGCAGCCCCGGCTGTCGCCCAAGATCGGCGAGCACCGAAAAGATCCGCGCCAGCAGCTTGCCGACCTTGCCGTCACCGGCATGACGCAAAGCGAAGGCGCTGAGAGGCGCGGACAGCGTCTTAAGCAGGAAAATGCCGACCACGAGCGCCCCCGCAATTGCGCCAGCGACCAGCAGTGCCGTTTCGCCATCCGAATGAAAGGCGAACCATGCCCCGCCTAGGGCAACCAGCCCGAGCGAGGCCGTATCGATCAGCCGGTCGGCCAGCGATCCGACCGCGAGGCGCCCCTTGTCATTGGTTTCGGAGAGAACCAACCCGGCGCGCACAACATCGCCGCCTGCCACACCGGGCAGCGCCAGATTGGCGCCGAGGCCAGCAAGATGCGCTCTGAACGCCCTTCCGAATGACACGTCCGCGCCGATCAGCATCCACCATTTCGCCGCCGTCACCGCATGCCCCAACAGGAACAGCGCGAAGCCCGCGACCCACAGCCACAATGGCAGGCGCTGCGCCGCGGCCACGACCTCTCGGAACGGCACGACGTGGAAAATTATGGCGAGCACGACCGCGCTGACCGCGATGCGCAACGCCCAGATCAGGGTGCGGCGATGCGAGCGCTGCATCAGCGTCGATCCGGCGGCCTCAATTGCAACCGGGCAATCATGTCGGCGATCAGCCCGAGCGACCAGACCATCACTCCGCCCAGCATACCGAACACCGCGGTTTCGGACAGATTGTCGAGAAACACGTCGTAGACGGCCTTGCCCAACCCCATTGCGAAGAGCAACAGGCCGATCGGCAGGAAAACCCGCAACGGCTGGAAATACACAGTCAGGCGGCACACCAGCATCATGAAGCGGAAGAAATCGCTCGCCTTGATCTTCGACGTACCCACGCGCTTGCCGTAGGTGATCGGCAGATAGGAAACGTTGAAACCCGACGCCAGCATGCACAGGGTAATGGTTGTGGTGAACGAAAAGGCGTTGGGCAGCAGATGGAGAAACCGTTCCAGCTCCGGCCGCTTGAACACCCGCAGGCCCGAGTTCAGATCGGTGATCTTGTGCCCGGCAAGGTAGCTCGCCATGTTGTTGAGCACCCATTTGGCGGGCTTGCGGATCAGCGGCACGCCCTTCATCGCGGCGCCGCGATCGCCGACGACCATCTCATTATAGGCCGCCATCTCGATCATTTCAGGCAGAACATCTGCCGGATAGGTACCGTCCGCGTCGATGATAGCGACCAGCGGCGCCGTGCTGACCGCAATGCCGGCCTTCAGCGCGCGGCCATAGCCGCCATTGTTCGGAAAATCGACGACATGCACGCCCGTCGTCTTGGCGGCGGCCAGGGTGCCGTCTTTCGACCCGTCGTTCACCACCACGATTTCATGCGCGATGCCTGCGCCATCGAGTACGCCCCGGACCTTTTCGATCGTTGGAATGATGGCATTTTCTTCGTTGTAGGCGGGAATGACGACAGAGACCGCCAAGGCAGGCGAAATGTGCGTCGTTCCGTTGGCGGTCGCCGGTTCAACCGTCTTCATTTGATCCCCCGAATTGGATATTTCCGCGTCATGAGCATCGGATGCATAGCACGAGCGTCTTAAGGGGCTATTACCGCCACGCCTCCTTATAACGCAACCGCGTTCACCCTTTTTGTCCCGCGTTCGTCGCAGAATTTCCCCCTGACCAGCAATAATATCGGGAATCAATGAATAAAAGGCAGCAAGGATATACGAATTTCTGCAGATTATTGCCGTCATATTCTGCCTTGCATCGCAACATATACTGGCCCTCCCTGATGATGAAGCGTCAATTATTTGCGATTCCTGCCAACCAAATAATGCAGCTCGCACTGAGCAAATTATCGGCCGGTGATAGCCAACCGGACCCCGTCACATCAGAGTCATTTTCGCTGACCCGTTTTCACAACTCTGCAACATAACCCACATCTGCCTGCAACAGTCGATCTCTAACGGCCCCTGCGAAACATTCGCACAAAGGGGACAATCATGCGATTCACGAACCGGCTGCCGCTGCGCGCGGCATTGTTGCTGGCATCCTGCTCGGCGGCGACCATCGCTCATGCGGGCGATCTGACAGGACATGTCTACGACGCCAGCGAAACGCGCGCGCTGCAGGCCGCACAGGTCACGGTTATCGAGGCAGGCCGCACTACAGCCACGGATCGCGATGGCGGCTATGTCATCGCCGAGCTGCCAGCGGGCGAATATACGGTTGAAGTAACCTATGTGGGCGCGACAAAGCTGACGCGTACCATTACCGTTCCCGAGAGCGGCCGGGTCGCCGCTGACTTTTCCGTCACGGCCGTGGGCGGGGGCGACATCCTGGTGGTGGGTCAGGCCGCCAATCAGGCGAGCGCCCTTTCGCGCCAGAAGGCTGCCGACGGCGTGGTCAGCGTGCTGACGCGTGATGCCATCGGTCAGTTCCCGGATCAGAATGTCGCCGAATCGCTGCGCCGTCTGCCCGGCGTCAATATCCTCAACGATCAGGGAGAAGGCCGCTTCGTGTCCGTGCGCGGCCTCGATCCCGAACTGAACAGCGCATCGCTCAACGGCGTGCGCCTGCCAGCGCCTGAAAGTGATGTGCGTTCCGTCGCGCTCGACGTGATCAGCTCCGACATCATCGAATCGATTGAGGTCAAGAAATCGCTGACGCCGGACATGGATGCCGACACAATCGGCGCTTCGGTTGAAATCCACACCACAAGCGCATTCGATCGCAAGAAGAACCTCTATTCGGTCAAGGCCGAGGGCAGCTATAATGACTATACCGGCGAGGTGACACCCAAGGGCAGCTTCGATTTCTCGACGAAGCTGGGCGACAATTTCGGCATCGCGGGCGGTATCAGCTATTATGAACGCAAGTTCGAAACCGACAATGTCGAAACCGGCGGATGGGACAATGCAAACGGGTTCGATTATGCACCGGAAACGGAATATCGCGACTATGATGTGACCCGGAAGCGGATCAGCGGCGCTTTATCGCTCGATTATCGCATGTCGGACACGACAACGCTCTATGCGCGCGGCAATTTCAGCCAGTTCGACGACCATGAATATCGCCGTCGCACCACTATCATCTTCGACGAGGATGTAGGACCGGCCAACGGTGACGACAACAGCGCGTTCTTCACCGACGACACCGCCAATGGCGGCGGACGCATCGAGGTGCGCCGCGACCTGAAGGATCGTTTCGAGCGTCAGCGCATCCGTTCGGTTGTCATAGGCGGCGATACCGACACCGGCGAATGGAAGCTGAACTGGTCGGGCAGCTGGGCCAAATCGAGTGAAAGAGAAGATTTCTCGCTCGATCCGGTCCGCTGGCGCGCACGTTTTGAAGATGACGGCGTCGACGTGAACATGGATTATGCGGACCCGCGCACCCCCTATTACACGGTCACCTCGGGGGCCGCCATGTTCAATGATCCCGCCGCCTACGGCTTCAACCGCATTGAGCTGACCGATCTGTCGGACAGTCAGGACGAGGAATTCGCGCTGAAGGCCGATCTCGCGCGCACCTTCGCGATGGGCAGCGGCGACTTCACCATTCAGGGCGGCGTCAAGTCACGCTGGCGCGACAAGAGCTATGATTTCCAGCTCATCTATTATGATGACGATAATGGCGCGCTCGATTTCTCGTCGGTGCTGGGCGAGCAAACCTATCGCCTGCTCGACATGGGCCCGGTCGCCAGCCGCACCGCGCCCGCCATGGCGTTCCTTGCCGATCGCGCAAGCTTCTCGATGGATCCTGACGCCACCGCACTGGATTCGATCACATCCGATTATTCGGTGCAGGAAGATGTCCTTGCGGGCTACTTGCTCGGCCGTTGGGATAGCGACATGCTGCGCGTGATCGGCGGCGTACGCGTGGAGCGGACATGGAATCAGCTGAACGGCTTCCTCGTCGCGGAAGATGACCCGACAAACCCCGCTACCTTGCAATATGAGCGTGATTATACAGACTGGCTGCCCAGCCTGACGCTGCGCTATTCGCCGCAGGGCAACATGATTTTTCGCGCGGCCGGCTACAAGAGCCTGGTGCGACCGAAGCTCTCCCGCCTTGCGCCGCGTCTCGTCGTCAACGAAGACAATGAGGCGGAAGCGGGCAACCCCTATCTGCAACCCTATGAAGCATGGAATTTCGACGCGGGCTGGGATTATTATTTCGGCGGCAACGGCGCGATTTCGGTTGGCGGCTTCTATAAGACGATCGACAATTATATCGTCGATGTGAACTATTTCGACTATAGCTTCGGCGGCGCAACCTATGCCGAATTCGCTACGTCGACCAACGGCGAAAGCGCCGAGATACTGGGCGTCGAAGCCAGCTATTCGCAGGTGATGAGCTTCCTTCCCGCTCCGTTCGACGGGTTGCTCGTACAGGCGAATTACACCTACACCTATTCGAAGGGCCACATCCTTGACGAGGATGGAATAGAGCGCACGATTTCGCTGCCTTCCAACTCACGCAATACGTTCAACGCCGTGCTGGGTTATGAGAAAGGCCCGATCAGCCTGCGCATCGCCGGAACCTACCGAGACAAATATCTTGATGAGATCGGTGGTGCTGCCGACGAAGACCGCTATGTCGACAATCACTTCCAGATCGACATTTCGGCCAAATACAAGGTGACGGACAATGTTCGCCTGTTCGCCGAATGGGTGAACGTCAACAACGCCAAATATTTCGCCTATCAGAATTACAACGGGCGTCAGCGCCTGCTGCAATATGAGGAATATGGCCCGACCGTGAAATTCGGCGCAAAGATCACTTTCTAAATCTGGCCCCTTAAAAAGGCGAAACCATCATGAGACCGATCCTGCCGTGCCTGCTCGCGCTTCTTCTTCCCTCTTGCGCGGGCGGGGGCGGCAGGATCGTTCATTTGCCAGCGGTCGATGTACAGGCGACCGCCGAAACCACGCCGGTGGGCACCGCCAATGACGATGCGGCGGACGATCCGGCCATCTGGCGCAATGCAGCCGACCCCGAACAAAGCCTGATCGTCGGCACCGACAAGAAGGCCGGGCTCTATGTCTATGGTCTCGATGGATCGGTGAAGAGCTTCCTCGCCGCAGGCGCGCTCAACAATGTCGATCTGATCGGCAATGAGAATGACGCCTTGGTCGTCGCCAGCGACAGGACCGACCCGGTAAATTCCCGTCTGGCGCTGTTTTCACTACGGTTCAACGACCCCACGCTCAAAGCGATAGGCACGGTCGCAAGCGGCCCCGGCGAAGCCTACGGCCTGTGCCTGCAGCGGCATCAGGCGGACACAAGTCTTGCGGCAGTCACCGCCTACGCCGCACTCAAGGACGGTACGGTTCGCGAAATCATGCTGAAGCGACAGGCCGACGGCAGCTATAATGGAACAATCGTGCGGACATGGAAACTCGCCACGCAGATTGAAGGATGCGTCACCAGCCCGCGAACGGGCGACCTCTATATCGGCGAGGAAGATGTCGGTATCTGGCGCATCCGCACGAGCGATGCGAGCGCGCAGCCCGAACGCTTCGCATCGGTCAGGACAGAGGACGGCCTCGTCGCCGATGTCGAGGGGCTTGCCTATGTGATGAACGCGAACGGGCGCGATTACCTGATCGCATCCAGCCAGGGCGACAATGCCTACGCCCTGTTCGATGCCGACAGCGGCGATTTGATCGGCCGCTTCCGCATCGCCGATGGTGCGATAGACGGCACAAGTGAAACGGACGGCATCGACGTGGCGCTTGGCGATTTCGGTCCGGATTATCCTGGCGGCCTGTTTGTCGCACAAGACGGCAGCAACCCGGGCGCGGCCCAGAATTTCAAACTGGTGGACTGGCGAGCGATTATAACCGCACTCAATCTCGATTAAGCGCGGTTATATACTCGCTTGTTTGATCTCGCTTAACGCGGCGCCATCCTGATCGCACCATCCAGACGGATAACCTCTCCGTTCAGCATCGGATTGCGGATGATGCTTTCGGCCAGTTGCGCATATTCTTCCGGCCTTCCCAGGCGGCTGGGATGCGGCACCTGCTTGCCCAGACTGTCCTGTGCGGCTTGCGGCAGCCCCGCGAGCATCGGCGTCCAGAAAATACCCGGCGCGATCGTCATCACGCGGATAAGATGCTGCGACAGGTCACGCGCAACCGGAAGCGTCATGCCGACCACGCCGCCCTTGGACGAGGCATAGGCCGCCTGCCCGATCTGCCCGTCATAGGCGGCGACCGACGCGGTGTTGACAATTACGCCGCGCTCCTCGCCCACCGGATCAGCAGCAGCCAGCCGTGCGGCGAATTTCGAAATCATGTTGAAAGTGCCGATCAGGTTGACCTCGATCGTCTTGCGATAAGCATCAAGCGCGTGCGGCACATTGTCCCGCCCCACTGTCTTGATTGCCGGCGCAATACCGGCGCAGTTCACAAGAACACGCGCCACGCCATGCGCGGCTTCCGCCGCGTCCAGCCCAGCCGTTACGCTGGCGTCGTCCGCGACATTGACACTGCAGAAAATTCCGCCGATTTCCGCGGCAGCGGCCTGCCCGGCCTCTTCGTTGAGATCGAAAATCGCAACCTTCGCACCATTGGCCGCCAACATCTTCGCTGTCGCATTGCCGAGGCCCGATGCCCCGCCGGTGACGACCGCTGCTATACCGTTGATATCCATCTTGATCCTGTCCTTGACCTATGAGTTCAGACTAGTGTGGTGGATTTGAAATACGCATCATTATAGCGGCTAGGACGAGAGCGTATTTCAAATCCATAAACCACACTAGAATCATATAGTTTCTAGTGACCCTGATGAATCTGAAGTTCGTTCCACGCTATCGATACAATGATACGAACTTCAGATTCGGGTCACTAGCTCGAGCGCGACAGCCGTCGCCTCTCCACCACCGATGCACAGCGACGCAACGCCGCGTTTCATGCTCCGGTTTTCAAGCGCGCCCAACAATGTCGCCATGATGCGCGCTCCGCTCGCACCGATAGGATGGCCGAGCGCGCAGGCCCCGCCATTCACGTTGATCTTGTCATCCGGGATGTTGAGCTCCTTGGCCGCGATCATCGCGACGACAGCGAACGCCTCATTAACCTCGAACAGGTCGACATCATCGACGCTCCAGCCCGCCTTTTCCATGACCTTTTGCATCGCGGGAACCGGCGCAGTCGTGAACTTGCCGGGCTCCTGCGCATGACCAGCGGTGGCTACAACTGTAGCAACCACGGGCATGCCCAGCTTTTCGGCAACGCTCTTGCGCGTCATCACCAGAGCAGCCGCACCGTCCGATATGGACGAGGCGTTGGCTGGCGTAATCGTGCCGTCCTTGACGAAGGCGGGCTTCAACGACGGGATCTTGTCCGGCTTGGCATTGCCGGGCTGCTCGTCCGTTTCGACGACAACATCGCCTTTCCGGCCTGAGACGGTGACTGGCACGACCTCTTTCGCGAAGGCTCCGCTTGTGATCGCCTCATTGGCACGGGAAAGCGAACGGATCGCATAGTCATCCTGCTGCTGGCGCGTGAACTGATAGTCGCGCACCGCTTCTTCGGCGAACACACCCATCGCCTTGCCCGGCTCATAGGCGTCTTCCAGCCCGTCCAGCATCATATGGTCATAGGCGACGTCATGACCGATCCGGGCACCGGAACGATGCTTGGGAAGGATGTAGGGTGCACCCGTCATGCTCTCCATCCCGCCGGCAATGGCCACGTCGATCGACCCTGCCGCCAGCGCATCATAGGCCATGATCGCGGCTTGCATGCCCGATCCGCACATCTTGTTGACAGTCGTCGCCTCGACCGACATCGGCAACCCCGCCCCGAGCGCCGCCTGACGCGCGGGCGCCTGGCCCAGGCCGGCGGGCAGCACGCAGCCCATATAGATGCGCTCGATAGCATCCCCGGA